>JBAZUF010000001.1:300000-463362 GCA_041661505.1 Patescibacteria group bacterium
TCCATAATCGAAATAATAGTCCGCTCCGAACGGCCGAATGAATGAGAATATATAATTTTGATATATTTTATTCTTTAGGAATAGTTATTTCAATCATCCGCTTTGATCCGCTGTATTCGCCTGTCGAGTGGATGATATATTCCGGCGTGGTGGCAATGCTTCTAACTTCGAAAGTGGCGCCGGTTGAGAGCAGAACTAGGCTTTGAGCCGCTTGGCAGCAGATAGTTTGGTCCTCAAAACAGTCGGCCGAAAAATTAATATAATCATTCGCCTGGCAACCAGATCCATCGGCCCTCAAAAATTGAAAATTATTTTTTCTTATTTCCCACAATATTTTTTCGGTACCGGTCTCGGAAGCGAAAAAAGCGCTGGTCGAGCCTTTCTGGGTCCTGTGAAGGATTATTCCTTGGGCAACCAGGGCGGCCGCCCCCAAACAAGCGGTTAAAACCGCGGTTAAAATCATCAAGGTTACCAATATTATGTTCCCTTTGTTATTTTTTTTCAACCGTTTTAGCATACGCTTAATCGGAATAATATCTTGAAGATATGGTAGTTTGCATTTTCATTTCCTGCCTTTGCATATTCTGCCCTAAAACATAGCCGGAGATTAAAACTGTGGCGGACGGCTGGACGGCGGCCCCCTGGCGGACAATGAATTTCAGGGAAGTAATATTCATGCTTGAAGGAGTAATTGGAAGATTGTCCGTTCCGCGGCTAACGTAGAGCTGGCCGCCAGACAGGTAGTATTGGACGCATTTATTATCTTTATTTTTTAGATAAAGTTCGCTCTTCGCCGCGTTAGTATTATATATGTTTCCTGCGCCGACTAAAGAACATTCGCTTGTATTAATCTGGGCGTTCCTAATTTCTTTACTGGCCATCTCCAGGCTGTACCTTAAGGCCTCTTCGATATTTTGGGCGGCTAGGGTGCTGCGCTGGCCAATAATGACCGACTGAAAAGTACCGCCGGCGATAACGACAATGGCGGCGAACAATCCGATCGCCACGATCATCTCGACCATGGCATACCCTCTTTTATTTCCAATCATAAAGCTGGTTTTGAACGGCATATTCATAGTTACTATTTCCTTTAGAATAGCGCACCTGGCATCGGACATTTAAATAGCCGCCAGTTTTAGTTATGGTAAGGAGCCGGGAAAAAGGAGAATTAGCGCCGTTGCAGGTTAATCCCCCGGACCAATTGCCATGACAAAAATATCCGGCCGTATTATATTTCAGCCGGGCGGCCGGGTCGCTTATCCCGCCGGTAACAGCTGTCATATTTTCCGGATCTATGGCGTAAGTTCCAGCCGCGATATTGGCGTCAAAAGCCAAGCCGTTTTTAAAATTATAATCCCTTTTATTTCTGACCAATTCTAAACCTTCCTGGGCGAGCATTGAAGCGATTAGGTTATTTTTATTTATATAGTTGGCCTTTAGGTTCAGCTCAACTAAAGAAAGAATGCCGACAAGGCCCATGGTAATAATAAAAATGGCGATGACTACTTCTAAAATAGAAAAACCGGACGCGATTTTTAAGTATTTTCCGATTTTTAGCTTTTTTCTCGTCATATTTTTTCCGGCCGGAGATAAATTATTCCACCTCAATCAAGCCCAGCTTATTAAAGTGGACTATCAGAGTATTTGAAGTTTTTTTGTTCCGCAGGGTAATTGTCGCCTCGCTCGCGCTCCCGTTTATCAGGATATCCGGATCCGGAGGGATAAAAACTACCGTGGCCGTATTGCCGCTTGAGATCTGGCTGATTTCAATATTGGCGGGCAGCGGGATTGTTAAATAATTTTCCCCGGCGCTCCAGCCGGGAGTGCAGGGCTTAGGCGAACAAGTATCGGCGAAAAGGCTATAGGCGTTGCCGGGCTTGTTAAAATATACGCCCCAATCGGAGCTATTTAAAAAGCGCTTGCCGTTTAAAGAATAGCTTTGGGCTAAACGGATGTCGCTCGCCATTTTTTGAGCGGCATTTTTTAATTCAAGGTTGCCGCCGCCCGACCGGTAATTGGCCAAAAAAATCGCGGTTAGCAAAGCGATGATAAAAACGCTTACCAGCATTTCTACGATGGTAAAGCCTTTATTGTTTATCCGTAGAAACATTTTTTTATTATTCAATCTTTTTTTCTATCCATTTAGTCGGTACTTTCGGACAGGGCTGAATTTTTTCCGAAGCTTGCGACCAGTCGCCGTCAACATTGCCGGAATTGCAATGGGCTCTTATGATATAGCGGAAATAGTTACTTACTTCGTTCGTAGCGAAACTTGAGTCAGTGCACCTTGGCGCCGATGGCTCATGACAGCCGCCGGAGGCAATTTGAGTAAAATGAGCGGAGTCTGAATCCGGGCAGTTGCTGCATAATGGATCTCCAACTCCACACTTGCACCGGGCAACGTCGTAATGACTGATAGTGCAAGCCGTTTCCGGGGCCGTCCAGCCCAATTTTATTAAATTCGGGCAGGAAGAAGAGGCGGTAATAAGCGAGCTGTCCATCTGGCAAACTGTGCTCGTTGTTCCGGTTGCTGGTGAACTGGTGGCATAAATCTGGCCGCTGTAGGCCACCACCCGGTAAGCATAACTAGTTCCGGCGTCTAATCCGGTGTGGGGGAATGAGCGGACGTCAGGGAAAAGGCCGTCTGAATCGCTTACCAGGGTTGTATCCTTAAAGACATTAAATCCTTCCGCGATTCCTGAATCAAGACTCCAGTTAACTATTAAGCAAGAACAGGAATCGCAAACACCCTCTCCATATTGGTCAACTGAAGTGATGCTTACTGCTAAAAATGTCGGCCATTTGACTTTATAATCCGAGGCGGCGCAGGAAGATGTATCGGCGCAATTAAAGCTTAGCCAGCCCAAACCGATTCCCGGCACTGCGTTGCCGTTCCAGGCAAAATTGCTAAACTCTCCCGTGGCTGAATTAAAAGAAACCCCATAGCTTGATCCCGAGTCGCTTGAATATTTTCTTAACTTCAGCCAGCCATCATCGCCCAAAGAAAGAATATAGGCCCAGCCGTTTAATTGGCCGGTCGCCGAATCGAAACTGGCGATTTTTCCGCCGCCGGTATTATACGGCGCGCCGGGCGGGTTGATAAAATTACAGGTGCCCGAGAGACAGTCGCTCGCCCCGGTGCAGGGACGGGTTTTATCAGTACTGCAGACTTTTATTCTTTCAAAAGCGGCCCAGCCTAGATTATTACTCCAGGCAAAACCGGAAACGTCGCCGTTTCCCGCGATATTAACGCCGTAGCTCGGTATGTTCGTGCCAATCGCCTGGCATCCGGCTGGCCGATTATCAGCCGATTCAATCGTCCCATTGCCGTCAGTATCACAATTTCTCGAATTAAAACTTACCCAGCCGAAATTCTCCGACCAGGCAAAACCGGTTATATTTTCGCTCGTTCCGGCCTGGGCAATTTTCGCGTGAGACTGGGATAGGTAATATAAAATCGCATCGCCCACGTCTATCCGTGACCCGCGGAAGAAAAATACGGCCGCCAAAGCAATTAGTAAAATTGAAAGTTTTTTTACTGTTCGGGCCATATTAATAAAAAAGTTTGAGATACCAATTTAGCATTTCACTCCCCCAAAATAAAGTTATTACCGAAGCGAACGAAAGAAAAACTCCCAAGGGGACTTCCGAGCCCCATTTTTTCCGGCCGGTCAGAATAAGTCCCAGCCCGGCGATTGATCCGATAAAATAGGCAAGCAGTATGGCCGCCAGGACGTTGGGCCAGCCTAAAGCCAAACCCATCAATAGTCCCAGCCGGATATCGCCTCCCCCAATCCATTTGCCCCGGGAAACCAAAAACTGGGCCAGAAAGAAGCTCCCTCCAATTATACCAGATAATAGAAGGTTCAGCCAGGAAACCCCAAGCGTTAAATTTAGTAAAAAAAGGATAAAACAGGCCGGAAGAGTAATAATATCCAGAATCAGATACCACCGCAGGTCATAGATGAAAATTATTATCATGACCGCGATAAAAAACCAATCCCGCAGAATCTCTAAAATAAATCTCGCATCGAAAGCCGAAAAAAAATCCAGCGCGCGATACCCTTCTCCCAGTCCGGCAAAGTCTCTTTGATAATTCAAATAAAAAGCCAAGGCAAAAAGAATTCCGGTTAATAGCTCGACTAAGGGGTACTGGAATGAAATCTTCTTTTTGCAATGCCGGCATTTTCCGCCTAATGCCAGAAAGCTTAGAACCGGAATATTGTCGTACCAGGCGATTTGCTTTTTGCACTTGGGGCAATAGGAGCGGTTTAAGAGCCCTTCGCCAGTATGCATCCGCCAAACCAGGCAGTTTAAAAACGAACCGATGATAAGGCCGAAAAAAAAAGCGAAAAATAACATAATTTATTGGCTTATTTTATTTAATGGCTCCCAATTCAGGCCGGGATAAAGGGCTCTTAAGTGCTTAAGGGACTTAATATATTCATCGTTTTCTCCTTCCAGGCGAAGCATCTCCGATCGCCGGGCAAGAAACTCGTAGTTAAAAGGGGCCAAGCGAATGGCTTTTTTATAAATTTTCTCCGCCGAATTAAAATCCCTGTTTATTATTTTAATATCGATTATCTTTTCATAGACAAGCGACATTTCATCGACAATATCCTGGCGATGCTCATTATTTAATTGCGGGTGGTTCGTGTCAGGATACCGGATCAGAGCTTCGTAATATTTGTTTAAGGCCTCGCTATATCTTTTTTGGCTGAAATAAATGTTCCCCCAATCATAATAAGGGCGGGCAAATCCCGGCGCCTTTTGTAATATTTCGTAAAAAACTTTATCCGCCTCTTTCCATTCTTCAGCCGACCCGCCTTTCAATTTCCCGATTTCTCCAAGGAGAACGCCGAATCTGACCTTCCCTTCAAAATATAAATTATCATATCCTCTGCCCAAAAGGCTCTCCTTAAACCTTTCGAGGAGAATAATTTCCTTTTCTTTATCGTTAATCTGGCTTACAGCCGGAATGAGAAAAATAGTCATGTTTGACGGATAGAAAGACTCACCGGGGTTTGCGTCAATGGCCTTATAATAATACCCTAAAGCCCTGGAAGCGTCTCCGGTCTTCGTATTGACCATGGCCATGCGGAAATAACAATCGGCCAGCCGATTCTTAATATTTAGTCCGTAAACCATATAACCCAGAAACAAAAGGAGGGTGGCGGCCAGTATAAAGCCGATGCTTTTCCTTATAAAAAATTCTTTTTCAAAAATTCGGGAATTTTCCTCCGGCGAAAAATTATTTCCCGTCATTTTAAAAATAATCGCCAGGTAAAGGAAAAAATATACGGCGGTTGTGATAACGGCAAAGCCAAAAAGGATCGAGACGCAATAAGAAAAAATTGCCGAAAATAGGACCGCCAATATTCTTTTTTTTCTTATCGGGAGCGCGCTTTTACTAAAATTAGAGGCAAGATATAGAAGATAGCCGAATAAGCTAAACCAGACAAAAAAGCCCGCGACTCCGCTCACAATCAGTATGTCAAGGATTTCAGAGTGGGCCCGATCAGGATAAACATTAATCTTTTCATAAACCGCGTAGTCCGGTTCGTAGTATTTGTGAAAAAGGTATCTTTGCGTTTCCAGGCCATGGCCGAATAATAATTTTTCCTTGATAATCGACCAGGCCGCTTTAAAATAATACGCCCTCATTCCGGTGCTTCCCTCGGCCAGGTTGGTAAAGCTTTCCAGCCTTAAAAGCAGGGTGAAATCCTGGTTATAATTGAATTTTTCCACCCGATAAATATCAATGACCTTAAAGTTAAATAAGGCGGTAAAAAGGACTAAAACGATTAAAAGGCCGGCTAAAGTCAGCTTTTTGTAAGATTTTATGGCGCGGATAAGAAACAGTCCGGCCATCAATCCGGCTAAGCCAAGCCAGGCTCCCCGACTGTAAGTAGCAACAAGGGCCCAAAGCTGGAAAACCAGAGCCAGAAGATAAAAAATTCTTGCTTTTTTATTTTTTGAATAAACCAGCAAGTAAAATGCCGGCGGTAAAACCAATAAAAGATAAGACCCGAGAAAGTTAGGCTGTCCCAGAGTAGAGCTGGCGCGGAGAGTGGTTCCGAAAGGATTTTCTTCCCACCTTAAAAAATCAAAGCCGTATACTTGCGCCAGGCCGTAAAGGCTCGAGAAAAAGGCCGAAAGAACCGCCGCCAAAAAAATTTTTTTTAAGTCCAAAGACGAAGAAGATTTATTTTCTCCGTCTGTCTCCAAATTCTGATAGACTAAAAAAATAAAAGCGAAAATATGAAGATAGGTAAAAAGGCCCATCCCCCGCCAATAAGATCCCCAGAAGCTTATTAGCTTGTACTCTGAAACAAGATTGGAAAGGATAAAAATTGCCGAAAACAAAGCTAAGAATATATAAAAAGCCTTGCCTCTGGCCAAGGCCAATTTTCCGGTAATGAGGATTTTAATCAAATACAAGAAAAGTCCGGTTTCGACGAGAATCCTGAATAAAGCGATTTTATCGATTTCAAAGGTGGTATATGAAAAAATATTAAAAAATAAAGGGACTAAAAAAATAATTGCCAAAATGAGCCAATTTATCGCGGCATCGCAAATTTTAACAATCCTTTCTTTATTCATGTATTATTATATTATACCATAAGACATTGATATATTTCACCCTGATGATAATAGCGCGACAAATTGACACTCCCGGGTTAGTTTGATACATTTTATTTATTCCCTCCAGCTCACCAATATTATTTTTTCAGCCTATGCCTTTTTACCAGCCTGAAAGCTCCTGTCCCTTATGCCAGCGAAAATCGGCATTCAAATTTTTAAAAGATTATAAAAGCGGAGACGGGACGTTTTCTCTTTATCTGTGCCAATTGTGCCTGGGGCAATTTTGGCTTCCTTTCAAAAATCCCGGAGCCGGCTGGTACGAACAAGGCGATGTACATAACGTAAAAAACGGCGAAAAACCCAGGGAGATTCATGCTTATCATAAAAAGTTAATTAGCCGGCGCGGCGATCTCTTAAGAAACGCTAAAACGCTCGACTTGGGCTGCGGAACCGGAGAATTTATGGCCGAATTGGGAAAACGGGGAGCCCAAGTTTACGGAACCGATTTTGATAAAGACGCGATTGCAATCGCTATCCAAAATTTCGGCTTTAAAAATATATTTAACCTCAACCTTGAAGAATTTTTTAAAAACTCCGGCCTTCCGCGGTTTGATCTTATAACTGTATTTGAAGTTTTCGAACACGTCGACAACCCCCTGATGATTCTAACCGAGGCAAAAAAAATCCTTAAAGAAAACGGCCGTTTGGTTTTAAGCATTCCGGGAAGAGAAAGGCCTTGGGCCAACCTGTCAAGCTGGGATTATCCCTATCACCATCTTAGCCGCTGGAACGCGGAGGCGATAACAAGGCTCCTTCGCCTGGCCGGTTATACAAAGATTGATATTTGTTACATTGACAGATTCCACAAATTATACGAATTATTCCTCGAAATTTTAGCCCGGAAATTAAAATTTCACAAAGCTTCGGGGTTAAAAAACATATCCGAAGGAAAAAATATCCCGGCTAATGAAGAAAAATCAATAAAAAAACTGGCAATAAAAATAATTTATAAAACCGGCCGTTTTGCCGGGGTAGTCGCGCTTCCCTATTTGATGGCCGGGATATTTTTTCCCCTGAACCTGATAATATTTCCCCGGTCAGGAATAATGTATATTGAGGCCCAAAAATAAAATAATAAATGAGTTAATTTAAACTTGTGCTTAAAAATAAACTTTATTTAGCGAAAAAAATAGCCAATAGATTTGCCGAAGGCAACAGAAATTTTATTAATCATAGCCTCGGCCAAACGCTAAAACCTAAGTGGATTTGGTATGAGGTGACGGATAAATGCAATTCCCACTGCACCCATTGCCATATCTGGGAGAAAAAAACGCCCTCCCGCACCTTAACTTTAGAGGAGTTAAGAAAAGCGTTTAGCGACCCGCTTTTTAGCGAAGTTGAAACTGTTATCAACTCGGGCGGCGAAGCCATCCTCCGCGGCGATATTATTGACCTAATAAGGCTGGAACATGAAATTTTCCCTAAAGCCAGCCTCGATCTAAGCACTAACGGAATCCTGGCTGAACGGGTGGTTAAAATCGTCGAAACCGTCCTGGAAGAAAAAATTAAAATCAACGTCGGCGTTTCGCTTGACGCGCTCGGCGCCAAGCATGATGAAATAAGGGGAGTGCCTGGCAACTTCAATAAAGTGGATTATCTTTTAAACGAGCTTGTACGGCTTAGGAAAAAATACCCGCATTATTTATCAATCGTCGCCGGCTTAACCCTCTCGCCTTTAACGCTGGAAGGCTGGGAAGACGTAAAAAAATATTTAGATGAGAAGGATATTGAATTAATGGTCCAGTGGTATAACCAGTCTTCTTTTTACGAAAATGACAATATGGAAAAAGAAGCTAACTTAAAGAAGATGTTCAAAGCGGTCGAAGCCCAGCCGAACACTATAATCCGGGAAAAATGGTTAAAGCTCTTAGGGGAAAAGCCGATTAAATTCAAATGTTTCGCCGCTGAAACTTTTTTTGCCATGAAATGCGACGGCAGTATCGTCCCCTGCTTAAGCTATTGGGATTCTATACTTGGGAATGTCCGCAATGAATCGCCGGCAAAAATTTGGAATGGCGAGAAAGCCAAGGAAGCAAGGAAAGCTATCGCCAATTGCCCGGGCTGCCTTAATTCCTGGGGGGTGGAATGGAGCGCGAGCACTATTTTCTATCCGCGCCTTTTCTTTTACCTCCGCCATCCAAAAGCGGTTCTTGACCGCCTGAAAAGAAGGGATTAATTATGCTTTCTAAAATTTTTGACGCTCTTTCCCAGCCGAATTCCTTGATTTTATCATAGCCATTTAAGGCAATTTTTTTTAATTTTTCCTCATCCTCAATTAAGCCGATTAATTCGCTGGCCATTAAGCCGGGGCGTAAGGCCGGGACCAAGATGACTGATTCGCCCGGAATCGCGTATTCCCTAACCGCCCCGGTATCGGTTGAAATTACCGCGCATTTCGAAGCCATAGCTTCCATCGGCGGAAGGCCATAGCCTTCTGCCCGGCTCGGCCAGAGGAAAATATCGGAGGTTGAGTAAAGCTCTCTTAACCGCTCTCTTGACGGCTGAAAATAATATTTAAAACCCAATAGCTCCTTTTCCTTTAGGGGATAGGCGCCAAACAAAACAAGGCTTATTTCCGGATGCTTTTTTTGAGCCTTGCTAAAAGCTTCCAGCCCGTCTTTGAAACCTTTTTTCTCCAGGAGATGGTACATTAATAATACCTTTTTATTTTTATTGAACTTTTTTTTCGGATTATCAAAATCTTCTATATTCACCCCGTTCGGGACCACCCCGTATATTCTTTCCTTGAATTTCTCTTCTCCTATTTTTTTCAGCCACCCGGAAATTACGATTTTTTTTAAGGGCAGCCTCCAGGTGGCGTCAACTTTTTCCTTATCCCTTGTCCAGGTTTCATAATCCTGGATAAAATAATACTTTTCCCCTTTTTGGGCCGAACATAAAGCCAGCCAATCAGCGGTTTCATTAGCCGTCGCTATGGTCGCGTCCGCTTCGGGGATATATTTCTCGGAGAGATCCGGGACCCTGATAACTTTTATCTTCGGATTGAGGTCAAACCACTTTATTTTATTAAGATCAGCCAGGGCGAAAATAGCGCGCCGAATTTTTTTTAGCCGGCCGATTATTTTTTCCTTTGTTCCGGCCTCCCGGCCGAGCACATAAGGATAAATAATATTAATCTCATAGCCCCTGGCGGCGAGCCGGTTAGCATGTTCAAAAATCACCCTGATCCCTCCGGTGATTCCGGTTGTCGGCACCAAAAAATTAACTTTCATATGCTTAGATTATAGCAAAGCAAGGCAAAATGTCATCATCGCTTTTTAATTAAGCCGCGCACCGGCCTGGCGCCGGCGAATTCTAGGGTATAAAAACACCCCGTCCTAGGTTTAAAGGATGGGGTGTTAAACCAGTAAACAGTTTAAGATTACGGATTAGCTAATCCAGCCGGAGTGGCGGTGTGAGCGCCGGCAATCAATCCTCCGGAAGCGCCTTCTAACTGGTAAGTCAGGGTGTAGCTGGCTCCGCTAAGAGTATTGGTGTAGGTATAATCAGTTCCGCCTGTCGGACGCGGCGTCGGGTTAGTTGGCACCGCTGACATGTAAACGGTAGTTCCGGTAGACGTCGGACCGGTTACAGTGCCTCCCGTAGTGACGCCTGCGGTTTGAGGGTATCCGTTCACGTCGTTATAAAACAGCTCCAAGGCCGTCTGAATTTGCTTAACATCAGAAACCCGGCGGGCGTCTCTTGATTTCTGCCTGGCGTTGTTCAAAGAAACAACAGCCAAGGTTGACAAGAGGCCGATAATTGCGATAACCACCAATAATTCGATTAAAGTAAAGCCTTTTTGTTTTCTCATAATTCACCCCCTCTCCTAAGGTTCGCAATTGTTAATTTAATCCCAGGAATTAAACCAGCAATCACAAGTTATTAAAAATTAATAAACTATATGGATTAACAACAGGCGGCTCGCCTGTTTATGACTTATCCACAGTATACCATAAAAAAACTCAAATATAAACAAATGTTAACAAGGTGTTTGCCCGGAAGTTTTTTCATCAAAAATACTACCAGCCCCGGATTACTTTTAAATCCACTTCCTCTTCTAGATGGTAGGTAAGGGCGTATTCGCTCCCGTTGCTCACGTAACTATATATATAAACCGCGCTTATTGCCGGGTCATTAGACAAATTTCTTGGATCGGCCGGCTGGCTGGCGAGATATGGCCTTGTCCCGCCGGTCAAAGCGGTAGTTAACGCCCCGGAATAGCAGGCGTTAGTCGCCCCAAAGTCAGGCACTCCGGCATTATAAGTTCCGCAGGCCGGATAAGCAGTATTATCGTCGTAATAAAGGTTCATGGCCGTTCGTATTTGGGCCATATCGCCTTTTCTTAGAGCGTCCCGCGCCTTGGCTCTGGCGCTATTTAGCGAAACCACGGCGAAAGAAGATAAAAGTCCGATAATGCTTATTACCACCAAAAGTTCGATCAGGGTAAAACCAGACGCGGCTTTTTTTCTCTGGGTCATAAAGTTTAATTATTCTTAAAACTTTAATTAATCGTTGCGGAAAATTAACTAGAACTGGCTAGCCATATTATACATCGGCATAATAACAGCCGCAACCATAAGCCCGACGCCGAGGCCCATGACTACCATAATAATAGGCTCCATTAAGGTCATTAGGTTGGCGACTATATTTTCTATTTCCCGGCCGTAAAAATCAGTAATCCGGCCCAATATTACGTCTAATTTTCCGGTCTTTTCCCCGATGCTCATCATCTGGGAAACCATAATGGGAATTTCTTTTGACTTTATGAAAACGGTTGATATCGAATTGCCGTCCTCGACTTCTTTAATCGTTTCCTGGATGATTCTTTTATAAACTTCGTTATCAACCACGTCGGCGGCAATCGACAAGCTGTCGATTATGGTAACGCCTCCGGCGATCAAAGTTTTCATTGAACGGGTAAATCTGACCAGGGCGATCCTTTGGAGTAATTTTCCGAAAATCGGCAGCCTCAACCGGATTGAATCATAAACAAATTTTCCCTTGGTCGTCCTTATTAAAAATCTAAATCCTATTAACGCGCCAAAAACGCCCGCTAAAACCATCCACCAATAATGCCCCAAAAAACCCGAAACGCCGATTAAAATTCTCGTCGCCAAAGGCAGTTCTCCGCCCGACTGGGACATAATATCAGTAAGCTTGGGAACGACGAAAGTAAGCATTAAAAACCCGACGACTCCCAGCCCGGATAAAACAAAGGCCGGATAGATCATCGCTCCCCGGATCTTTGACATCATGTCATAGTCTTTTTCCATTTCGTCAGCCAGATAGTTTAATACCTCGTCCAATTTCCCCGAGGTTTCCCCTGACTTGACGACGCTTACAAAAAAATCATTAAAAAGATTGCCCCGGCGCGCCAAGGCGACTGAAAGCCGGGAGCCGGCGTCCACTTCATCAGAAACTTGCGAGATTATAATTTTAAACCTGGGGTTGGCGGTTTGATCCACAAGAATCTTCAAAGCTTGGACTAAAGGCACGTTAGCCGAAATCAGTACGGAAAATTGGCGGGAAAAAATTACGACTTCCTTGGATTTTATCCGGTTAAGAAGCCCTGACCCGCCGGATTTTTCCTGGCCTTCCAAAGATAAAAATACGATTGAAAGCCCTTTGTCCTTTAATATTTCTTCGGCATATTCAAGGCTCTCGGCTTCAACCAAGCCGGTCAAGGTTTCTTTGGAGCGGTTGGTGGCTCTATATTTAAATACGGGCATATTATAGGTCTTGCTGGCTGATTTTTCCTTTTTGGATTAGGCTGTTGATCGCTTTCTCCATGCTGATCATCCCTTCTTTTTTTGAAGTCTGAATAACGCTTTCAATCTGCTGGAACTTCCCTTCGCGGATATATGATTTCACCACCGGATCGGCAATCAGTATTTCCGCGGCCATAAAGGCTTCTCCGCCGCGGCCATAAATTATTTTTTGGACTATTATCCCGAACAAATTATCGGCTAAAGTATAGCGGGAAGACTCGGGAGACAAGCCTTTTGACAAAATATTCGCCAGCCGGTCGATTATCTCGACTGAACTGTCGGCATTCATCTCCAAAATCACCTTGGAATTGCCCGAAGCGAGTTCAATAATAGGTATTAGGCATTTATCCAGCTCTTCTTTGGCGCCATTAACGAAAACCAAGTCTAAATCTTCCTTTAAGCAATATTTTATGGCATCGGTGAAGGACGGGGCGTCCTGACCGACCTGCCTTTGTTCCACGATTGATTCTTTGGAAACGAACAGCCGGTCAATCGACTCCTCGATAGTAACTATATGCTTCCCCTGGCTCTTATTTATTTCTTCAATGAAAGAAGCGGCGGTTTGGGTCTTTCCTGAACCGAAATTGCCGGCGATAATCAAAAGCCCGGATGGGGCATCCGCGAAGTTGGCGATGGCCGGCGGAAAATTCAGGCTTTGAAGGCTCCTTACCTGATCGCTTATATAATAGAAAGTAATCGCCGGCAGGCTCCTCTGGTAATAAATATTTATCCGAAAACGCAAATTTTTGTCGATTTCTTTTACCGTAACCAGTTCCCGGCCGGATTGGAGTTTTTCCATTTCTTTTTCAGTAAGCACTTGTTCAATTATCTTTTCCAAAGTTTCCGTCTCGACAATTGAATCATCGGCGTTAACATATTGGCTGCCGATCTTCATCTGCGGCTTGCTGCCGACAGTCAAATGCAAAAGAATGGCATTTTTTTTTGCCGCTTGGGACAGTATTTTATTTAAATAAGCCGAAGATGTTTCCATGGATTGGATGATCTATCTTATTTTCAAAACATTTTTAACTTTTTCGACGACTTCGGACGGCATAAAATGGGCTTTAATCATGTAATCCTGGGCGCCTAGCAAAAGCGCCCGGTCCACTTCCTCTCTCTGGCTCAAATTGGTCAGTAAAATCACCGGAATCCTTCTTACTTTTTCATCGGCCTTAATTTCTTTCAAGACCTCGAATCCGTCCATAATTGGCAAAATCAAATCCAATAAAATCAAATCCGGCCGCTCTTTTAGGGCAAGCTTCAAGCCTTTCTTCCCGTCTTCGGCCATCAAAACCTCAAAATTTTCCATCTCGAACTTATTGGCATACATGGTCAACAGGAAACTGTCATCTTCCACGATTAGTATTTTTTTCTTCCCCATATTTTTATATTATACATCTTCAAAACCAGCCGTCAAAATTTGGAATTAACTTTTTGGTTTTTTAGTTTAAAACTGTAAAGCGGTTAAACGCGGCTTGATTATTTAATCAAGAATTACCCGGAAAATCTCTTCAATAGAAGTCAAACCCAAAAGCGCCTTAATCACGCCGTCTTCCTTCATGGTCATAAAAGTTTGGGTCGCCCTTACTTCTTTTAAGGTGAAATTTTTCGTCTTATTAAAAATTAATTCCCTAACCTTGTCGTTAACGTCTAAGACTTCGGCGATGGCTATGCGCCCGCTATAGCCGGTATTCCCGCACCGGGGACAGCCTTTGCCTTTGTAAAAAACTAAATTTTCCTTGTCTAGCTTTTCAAAAGCATTTTTTAAGGAGGCTTCGGGGATAGCGTCGAATATCTCCCTGACTTTATTCATAGCTTCTTTGGGGAGTTTCTGCTCTTCCTTGCAATGGCTGCAAACTTTTCTCGCCAGCCGCTGGGCGACGACCGCGTTTAAGGTTGACCCTAAAAGAAAGGGTTCTACCTTCATATCCAAAAGCCTGGGGACGGCGCCGACCGCGTCATTGGTATGCAGGGTGGAAAGGACAAAATGGCCGGTTAAACTGGCATGGATTGCCAATTCCGCGGTTTCGTTGTCCCGAATTTCGCCAACCATCAGGATGTCCGGATCCTGCCTTAAAAGCGACCGGATGCCTGAAGCAAAGGTAAAGCCGACTTCCTGGCGGGTTTGCGACTGGTTGACGCCTTGTATCTGGTATTCAACCGGATCTTCCAGGGTAGAAATATTAACCCCTTCCCTGTTTAATTTATTTAAGATGGAAAAGAGCGTAGTCGATTTTCCCGACCCGGTTGGCCCGGTAACCAGAAGCATTCCAATGGTTTTTTTGACATTCGCCTGGATAATCGCCAATCCTTCCCCGCGGTAGCCCAAAGTTTCCAATTCCGGCGCGCCCTTAGTTACGTCAAGAATTCTCATAACCACTTTTTCTTCGTCTCTTGTTAGCGGTAAAATAGAAATCCGGAAATCAATTTCTTTCCCGCCGATTGACTCCCTAATCCGGCCGTCCTGGGGAATCCGGGTTTCGTCCAATTTCAGGTTGGATAAAACTTTAATTCTGGCGACTACCGCGCTGTGAATATCTTTAGGCATTACCAGGGAAGTATGGAGTATCCCGTCGATCCGGTAGCGCACCCGGCTCTCTTTAGGCATCGGTTCGATATGGATGTCTGAAGCCCGCCCTTCAACCGCGTGGCGGATAATTACGGAAACAATCTTCGCCACCGGCGCGCTTTTAATCACTTCCTGGAACTCGACCGAGCTTCTATCGTCTTTTTTCTCGCCTTCTTTCTCTTTGGCTTTTCTTTCCAGCGCCGTACTTACTTCCTTTTTTAAGGAACGGTACTGCTTGAACGATTGATCGAAGCTTAAAGGCGAGATGAGATAGTATTCGGCTCTTACTCCCTCCTTTTTTGCTAAAAAATCAATCGCCTCAACCGCCTTAAAATTTTCCGAGTCAACCAGGCCGATTAAAAGCTTTTCCCCGGATCTATCGAAGCAAATGGTACGGTAGTTTTCAGCCACTTCAAAAGGGATAAGATTTATTACCTTGTCGTCTATCCGCTTCCCTATCAGGCTGTAATAAGGGATGTTTAAGCTCTCGGCTTTATATTTAGTCAATTCCTCCTGGTCAAAATCACCTTTGTCGAGAAGTATGTCTTCAATAGTTTTTCCCGATGCCGCCGCCATTTTTTCGAACTCTTCCGCTTGCGCCCGGGTCAACTTTTTTTTATTGATCAATATTTCCTGAATACTATTCATATGGCTTAAATGGGAAGGGGTTTCCTATTTTAGATTTTGATTCCTCCGGTATTATCTCTTTTAAACTTTTAAACTTTTGATTTTCGATAATTTCCACGCTGGATGATCCTTTTTTCATTTCTGGATTTGTCCGGGCTTCCGGCTGGGCGGTTTGCGCCGGTTCTCCATTTACATTCTCCTGGCTGGCGGCCAATAATTCAATTTCGGGACCGACTAATTCCTCTCCCTGCCCGCTGGAGCCGGCTATATAATTATTATAAACCATTACTCCGGTCCCGATAACCATTATAGCTATGACAGCGGAATAAATCGCGATTTTTTTCAAGCTGGCTTTTTTGGCAAGAAGCATAAAATTTACATTTGGCTAGCTGCCGGCTTCTTTAAATAATAAGTTTCTATCTCCAGCCTGCAACTCTTTCCTTCGCTAAAATTGACCTTTTTAACATCCATAAGCTTTAAGTTATTTTCAAATGCCCTTAAAAGCCCTTTTGTATTGGAATAGTCGGCGCCGCCGGCTTCTAAAGAAATTTTAACGACTTTAATTTCCGGAGGAAGCGATTCGCTTTTTTCCTCCTCCTGGATAACTTGAGGCGCTTCTTCCTCTTGTTGCACTTCAGCCCGGGTCTTATATACTTTTTCTTCTACGGCTTCGGTTTTCAAGGAGACGAGTATCATGCCGCTTCTTTCCACCAAAGCCTCAAGCAAAGGAAATAATTTTTCTAAATTTTCCTCGTCAGGGATGAGCCTGGCCACTTTGTCCATGTCTTCGGGCGATATATCTTTAAATAAATCTTTTCTCTTGTTTAATTTGTCTAATTCCCTTTGGAAGCTTGCGTATTCCTCGTAAACCGGAGCCGTGTCCGCGTCTGCCCGGGCTTTTTCAAACCGGGGCTTTAATATAAAATAAGCGCCTCCGGCTAAGATTAAAACGATCAAAGCCAAATTAAACCAGCCCGAGTATTTTATGTAAATTCCGAGTTTGGACTCATTTTTAGGCGAAATGATAGCTTTTGAGGAAACAGGCTTCTCCATAGCTAATTTTTAAAAATATAAAAAATACTCTTGTCCAAGACTAATCTCAATTTAAAGTTTACGCCTTCGGCTTTTTTGGGCTTGCCTGACGGATCTTTGGCTTCGCTCACAAAGGAGCCGTAATCGCCGCCGTCGGATCCTGCCTCCTTGACCAGGCTATTTTCTTTCAAAATTTCTACTTGTTTAGTTATGTCCTTAAAATCTCTGGCCCGGGCTTCTAAAGTATAGTCGCCGCTGGCCTCGGCGTCGAAAGCTCCAAAGTAAACGTCTTTCAAAGTATTCTTTTCCATGAAATCAAAGAAGCTGGTCCAATATATATGCTGGTCTAGAAGCAATTTAGCCAATGCCAGTCTTTTTTCAAAGGCAAGAAACTTTTCCATCTCCTCTTCTTTAGACTTGATTTCCGCTTTCAATTTTTCGCTCTTTTCACTTACCAGCATTTTTTCTTCAGCCTGGGCCTGGTACCAATAGGGGATTCCGAAATAGGTGGCCGCCAAAATTAAAATCGAAGCCAGCGTTAGCGCCAAAGTAGTAACGGCCTTCCGGCTAATATCGCCGGCTCTTATCCCTTTAATAAGATTAGTCCCCTTAAAGCTTTCTTCCGGCCATTCTTTTACGCCTTCCAAGCCTCCGATTTTTTTCGGCTCTCCCTTTTGTTTTTCCGCTGGCGGCGCTTTAAGGGTTTTTGTGAGGTCAATTTTCTTTTCGTTTTTAGGGTCAATCGGGGTCGGGTCTTCTATTTTATACTTTGTCTTTTTAAGTCTGGCAGAAGCGGCTTTCAGCTTCCGAAAAAATGAGGCAAAAAAAACATTTAACTTTGAAGGGGCCGGAAAATTCTCGGACTTTATGGCGGGGTAAACGGGCCGGATTTCCGGAGTTTCTTTTTTTATAGCGCCAACGGATGGATTCTCATTTTTATGGATTTTGGAAGTAAAAATTTTATTTTCGGGCGCCCTGGTAATCACCGGCCTTGAAAGCTTTAGCGCGGGAGCCTCTTTTTTTATCTCCGTCTCTTCCTCTTCACTGCTATCATCTTTAACGGCATTTTTGCTAAAAGGGAAAATATAACTTTTCAGCCGTTTCCAAAAGGGCTTTTTTTCGTTTTCCAGGTTGCGAATTAAAGCCGGGCCGGGAGCGGTCCATTCTACTTCCCCCCGGGGCTGTCCGCCCGAAGAATGCTTTCTTTTTTTTGGATTTTGAAGAAAATCGATTTCTTTCTCCATAATTTTTCAATTGGCAATCCGCCGGCGGCGAAAACAATCGTAAACTGCTTTTACATTTCCCTCATGGCCAACCCGACGGATACAGCCAGCCGCGGCCCGAGCTCTTTTAGTTTGGGCACTAAATCCACCGGGCAATATACTCTTGCCCAGGGATCGCCGATAAAGACTTTGCAATTCAAAATTCCGGTTAAGTAGTTGGTAAAATTAATAAGCAGGGCCGATCCGCCGGAAAGAATAACTTTTTCCAGATTTCCCCCGCTTTTTCCCTGGTAAAGGCTTAAAGTATATTTAATCTCGTTTACGATCGGGGTTATGGCCTCAATAATAGTCTGCGGGATTGAGCTGTCGTTTGATTCAAGCATGCTTATTCCAAGGTCGAATTTAAACTGCTCGGCCCGATCCAGGTTTACATTCAGGCTTTGGGCGACAGCTTTGGTAATGGTTAAGCCTCCGACGTCGATCGAGCGGCTTAAAACCGGAATGCCTTTTTCGACTATAAAAATATCAGTTGTGTTGGTTCCGATTTCAACGACGGCCAGGCTGGATTTATCGTTCCCGACGAGCGAACGGATTAAGGACAGGGTTTCGGTTTCCAGGCTGATCAATTCAAAATCCGCCGCCTTGAAAATCGCCATGTATTTTTCTATAAGATTTCTCGGCGCCCCGGTTAGAAGGACTTTTAAATTTTTTCCTTTGGGTGCGTCGTCTTTTATTTCAACCCAATCTATAACCATCTCTTCTAAAGGCAGAGGGATGACTTTTTTAGCCTCCCATCTCACGGCTGAATCAATATCCTTAATGTCGACGTTGGTTAAAGTAATGACTGAAGAAAAAACCGCGTAAGTAGGCAATGCGGCAATAGCGCTTTTGGAATCCATGCCCGCTTCCTTCCAAACTTCTTTAAGCATCCGGGCGATTTTTTCATTTTCGTTTTGCCAATTGGCATCCAGCTGGGCGTTTTTTATTTCCCCGACGCCGTATGAAATCAACCGGACCTTGCTCCCTTCTTTTCTTAGCTGGACAATCTTAACTCCCGAAGCCCCTACATCCACCCCCAGATAACTTTTCTCTGAACTGGAAAAAAACATAAATAATAAAAGCTTAAAAAATATAAAGCCGGTTGCTCGTTATCTTATATTATTATATAATATTAATAAAGCTTGAGCAAACGCGGCCAGAAGGATTTCTTGAGCTTAATTATACCATAAAACTAATTTTCCCGCCAAATAACAAAGCCCTATGTTTCTTTTGTCAAAATACAAAAAAGCTTTTCAAATATTGGGCTTTATATCGGCGGCTTTTTTGTTCGGTTTTCTTATTTACCACTTCTTCTTCCGTTCCATTTCCGCTCCTCTGGAAACCCTCCCTACCGGAACTTCTACCCCCGGGTCCCGGCTTCCCCAGGCGGGCGGGTCTTCCGGCCAGGCCGGAGTCGGCGAAGGAGGTTCGGGGATACTGGAAACAGGCGGTATTTCGGAACAGAAGGGCGATAACATCGCTAACGGAGGACTAACTAAAACCCAGCTTTTATCCTCGGAAGAAAGTTTCGGCCAAAAACTGGCCCAAGACGGTTCAATTGAATTTTACAACAAAAAGGACGGGCGCTTTTACCGTCTCGACTCTGACGGTGAGAGCCAAGCTTTGAGCGATAAAGTATTTTATGACGTCCAAAATGTCTATTGGGCGCCGGTTGGCGACAAGGCCATATTAGAATACCCTGACGGCGCCAACATTCTCTATAATTTTAAAACCGAAAAACAAGTTACCCTCCCCAGCCATTGGCAGGATTACGATTTTGCTCCGACCGGGGATCAAGTCGTAATGAAAAGCATGGGGACGGACGCCTCTAATAACTGGCTGGCAATAGCGAACGATGACGGCACCGGATCTAAGGCTATAGAGCCTTTGGGAGAAAATGGCGATCAGGTCTTTCCTTCCTGGTCTCCGAATAAGCAGTCGGTCGCGCTGTACGTTGAATCAACCGGCCTTAACCAGCAGGAAGTTATTTTTATCGGCTTAAATAATGAGAACTTCACAGCCATGACTATAGAAGGAAGAGGTTTTAAATACCTTTGGTCTCCCCGGGGCGACCGCTTGCTCTATAGCATTTTTTCCTCCGCGAGCGATTTAAAACCGGTGCTTTGGGCGGCCAATGCCCAGAGCGAATCTATCGGCAGCGGGAGGAAAAACCTGCAGGTGGAGACTTGGGCGGACAAATGCGTTTACGCCGATGCCGAATCGGTCTACTGCGCAGTTCCGGACAAGATTGAAGAAGGGGCGGGACTATATCCCGAACTGGGAAATTCTACGCCGGACAAAGTCTATCTGGTTAACACCTACACCGGACTGAAAAAATTGATCGCTATACCGGAAATCCCGGTCTCAATGCATAATCTGATGTTATCCGAGAACGGCCGCAACCTGTATTATAGCGATCCGGCCGGAAAAATTTATAAAATAAGGCTGGAGTAGCGGCTTTTTGGAATATTGGCCGCCAATAAAAAATTTTAACTTCAATAAAGAAACAAGACTATGGCAATAATTTCTAAAAATAAGAAAAATGATTTTCCGGTTAAACTTTTCGTCGCAGGCGCCCTCTTAAACCTGGTTTTGGTGCTGGGAATAATAATAATTTGGAGATTATCCGTCATTGAAGCGAATATGAATATAAATTCGCCCAGATCCGGGGGTTCGGGCCTTGCGGCGCCTGAAAACCAAAAAGACGATCCCTTGATAACCCGGATTCCGAAATTTAGCGATTATCTGACCCAGCCTCTTGTTAACAGTGCCGATCCGAGCATCGGGAATGAAAAAGCGCCGATGGTGATCGTCTTATTCGGAGACTACCAATGCGAGGCCTGTAAAACCAATTCGGAAATTATTAAAAAAGCAGTGGGGCTTTTTCCAAACCGAGTAAGGTTTATCTGGAAAGATTTTCCGGCGGCTGATTTAAACTCCCTTTCCTGGCAGGCGGCTACCGCGGCCCGCTGCGCCGGCAGTCAAAGCAAATACTGGGAATACGGCGGATTACTATTTGACAATCTTAAAAATTTGGACGAAAATTCATTTGAAAATCTGGCCAAATCCCTGGGCTTGGGAATGGACAAATTTAAAGAGTGTTATTATGGCCATAAAATGAACAAAGCCGTGGTCGATAATTTAACCGAAGCCGAAACCCTCGAATTATCCGGATCGCCGACGGTCTACATTAACGGCGACAGGATTACCGGCGAACTAAAAGAACAGGAGCTGATAGATATGGTAAAAAATTCAAAACCTTAAGGCGAAAATTTAATGGCAAAAATTTCAACAATTTACGTCTGCTCAAACTGCGGCGCCCAATCTCTAAAATGGAGCGGGCGCTGTTTAGAATGCGGGAAATGGGGGACTCTGCAGACGCAAACTATAGATAAAAAGGAAGAAGAGTCTAAAAGGCACAGTCTACCGGCGGAAAAACCAATCGATCTTGCCCAAGTAGATACCCGAAATTTTAAAAGGATAACTACGAGCCTTAGCGAGGTGGACCGGGTTTTGGGCGGAGGAATCGTTCCCGGCTCGCTAATTTTACTTGGAGGAGAGCCGGGAATCGGGAAATCCACGATCGTCGCCCAAATCGCCAGTTCGCTAGATAGCAATAGGCCGGTGATCTACGCGTCCGGCGAAGAATCGGCCGAACAGATTAAATTAAGATTTGACCGATTAAACATCGACGAAAAAAAAGTAAGCTTTCTCAATGAAACGCACGTGGAAAAAATAATCGCCACGGTTACGGAATATAATCCGGCGGTTGTTATCCTTGACTCAATCCAGACAATTTACACCACTGCTCTTGAATCCGAGCCGGGAAGCGTTTCCCAAATCCGAGCCTCGACTTCGCAAATCATGGAAATGGCCAAAAAGCAAAACATAGCGGTAATCTTAATCGGCCACATTACCAAAGACGGCCTGATCGCCGGACCGAAAACGCTAGAGCATATTGTCGATACGGTAATTTATCTGGAAACGGACAAAACCGCCAACTATAGAATACTGCGGGCAACTAAAAACCGGTTTGGGTCTATTAACGAGCTGGGAATTTTTGAGATGACTGGCGAAGGCTTTCAGGAAGTAAAAAACCCTTCGCTTATTTTTCTCGATTCGCACGAAGAAAAAATGTCCGGTTCGGTCATAAGCTGCGTAATTGAAGGCACCCGGCCGTTTTTGGTTGAAATCCAGGCGTTGGCGACTAAAACTATCTTCGGCTATCCGGTACGCCGGGCTTCAGGCTTTGACTTGAACCGCCTGGCCATTCTTACCGCGGTCTTAAACAAGCGGGCGGGCGTAAATTTATCAGCCCAGGACGTCATCCTAAACATCGTCGGCGGACTGAAAATAAATGATCCGGGCCTGGATTTAGCCGTTGCTATGGCCATCGCTTCTTCCCTTTTGAATCTCGACGTTGACCGAAAGACCATTGCCTTGGGCGAAGTCGGCTTGGGCGGAGAAATCCGGAATATAAGAAATCTGGAACAGCGGCTAAATGAAGCCGCCCGTTTAGGCTTTTCCCGGGCCATTATTCCCAACGCGGATATTAAGACTGGCGGCTTGGAGATCGTGAAAATAAAAAATCTTCGGGAAATAATTGAATTACTAAAACAATCATGATATTAAATGAATTAAAGAAAAAGCCGGAGGAAGAAAGGCCTTTTCTTCTTTTCCGGCTTTAGAGTTTTGCCCGGGTTATTCCAAAATGAATTCCCGGGCTGGAAATGAGCAAACCTGGAGGGGTGAGGCCGAATGGACAACCCATCCGGCCTCGGGAGGAAAGAAGCAACGGTTTCGAGCAAAGGAAGGAGGGGTGACCTTTACTCAATCCCGTGAGCATGAAGAGCTCCCATGGGATAGGCGCGCTCCACACTCCGCATGATCACGGGAAATGGCTACGCTTTGATACAGCCTCCAATTGATAGGAGAAATGAGTTAACTTCCATGATTTTTTTTGGTGGCAGTTTTTGATTTCCAAGCCACCGAGTAATATCTACAACCTTCTCGCGAGAATGAACTGTCGGCGGCGGCACTTCCATATCCCGGAGCCGCTGGCAGAAAGCGCTAAACTTGACCGCTACCGTACTCCCGCCTTCGAACTGGAGAATTTTTAACTCCGGATTGCTCATAGGAAGTTCGGTCCGGGTAATGGGACAAACAGCGGTAGCCACCGGTTTCGCTAGCGGCCCACTACTCTTGCACCCATTATAACGCTTCCTGAATTCTTTATCATAAACCGTGTCGACTCGCATTTTTCCCTCCAAAATATTTCATCAGTTATAACAAACGGAAAACAACCTCGCTTCTTAATCATCACTCCTTTCTACCCTGTAAACTACCAAGGAACATTAGATGTTTTAAAATTTTTGTGTTTTATTGCATTATCTTTATCAGGGATATAATAACTTGTCAAACGCATACTCCGGGCGGATTACTATTCCATATGCACGCTCTTTTCCCATTCTCCCAACTGCGCTTTTAATAATGGCCATTTATTCAGACTGGCATCCGCGCCAATCAGCTTTTCGGCTTCCATTTTCGCGGCGCGCATCAGCTGGTAATCAAAAAGCGAGGCCATTTTCAGCTCCGGAAAGCCTTTTTGAGCCGTACCATAAACTTCGCCCGGTCCGCGGAATTTCAAATCCATCTTCGCCAGTTCAAAGCCGTCATTAGTCCGGGCCATAGCTTCGAGCCGCAGAAGGGTTTTTTCTGAAGAACTGTCGGTAAAAAGAAAACAATAGGATTCGTGCTCTCCCCGGCCCACCCTTCCCCTAAACTGGTGCAGCTGGGCCAGACCGAACCGATCCGCTCCTTCAACCATCATAATAACGGCGTTAGGATAATCGATCCCGACTTCAATTACCGAGGTGGAAACAAGAATCTTAACTTCATTTTTTAAAAACCCGCCCATAACCTTTTCCTTTTCTTTCGATTTCATCCGCCCGTGCAAGAGCCCGATTTTTAAATCCGGAAAAATATGCTTATCCAGTTTTTCAAATTCAACTTTCACCGACTTAACCCCCAGCTTGTCGGACGGATCGATTAAAGGGCAAATGACAAAAACTTGCCGCCCTTCTTTTATTTTTTGGCGGATAAATCCGTAAGCCGCTTCCCTTTTTTCTTCGGGCACAATCCGGGTAAGGATTCTTTTTCGGCCTTTGGGCATTTCTCTTATTTCAGAAACGTCCAGTTCGCCGTACAGCGCCAGGGCCAGGCTCCTCGGAATCGGGGTGGCGGTCATTGATAAAAAATGGGGTGAAAAATTTTTGGATATTCCCTTGGCTGAAGATCTCTCTATTAAAGCTTTCCTTTGCTCGACGCCGAAACGGTGCTGTTCGTCGATTATAGCCAAACCTAAATTTTTAAAGCTTATTTTTTCCTGGATTAGGGCGTGGGTGCCGATAACAATATCGGCGTCCAGTTTCTTTTCGCTTTTAGTCGCAATGCCGACTTTAAATTTCTGCCCCTTAAAATAATTTTTGGTTGTCTCGTAATGCTGGTTGGCCAAAATTTCCGTCGGCACCATTAAAACCGCCTGTTTTCCGTTTAAAGCGCAATTCAGCATTGCGATCATGGCCACGACGGTTTTCCCGCTCCCAACGTCGCCGGACAAAAGGCGCGCCATCGGCCGCTCCTTCTCCAAATCCTTTAATATTTCCCAGGCGGTTTTGCGCTGGGCATCGGTCAGGGTAAAAGGCAGTCCGGCCGCGAATTCCCGGGTTTCATTTTCAAAAAATCGGATTCTGGGGGCAATGCTTTGGTCCATCTCCCTTCTCATCAGCTGGGATTGGAGCTGGATTAAAAATAGTTCGTCAAAAGAAAGTCTCAATTTGGCTTTTTCGATATCTTTTTGATTTCTGGGAAAATGGATTAGCTTAAGCGCGTCGGCTAAGGAAAGGAGTCCGGCTTTCCTTTTTACTTCAATCGGCATCCAGTCCGGAATTTGGACGGCCAAAGGGATGGCTTGCCTGATGATATATCTTAGTTGCTTCTGGGTAAGGTTGCCGGTCAGGTGATAATTAGGAACCAAACCCTGGGTGTGGATGGCTCCGGCATCTGTCCGCACTCCAGGCTGGAATTTTTTTTCCGAACTGTGGATAACTGGCCTGACCTTTTCATAAATCGGAGAGCTCATCATTGACCCGCCGTAATCTTCCTCGACTTTTCCGGCAAGCGATACCATATCCCCGACTTGTAAGACCCGGGTAATAAAAGGCTGGTTAAACCAAATAACCCTTAGGCTTCCGGATTGGTCCGTTACCAGCGCTTCGGTAACATGCATTCTTTTTTTAAAGCTCCGCTTGTTCTGCAGGAGCTCGATTTGGGCGATTATATTGGCGTTTTCGCCGATTTTCAAGTCGCTGATTAAAACTTGCCGGGAAAAATCATCATAGCGAAAAGGAAAATAAAATATGAGGTCGCGGATATTTTCCACCCCGAGCCTCTTTAACAGGCGGGCGGTCGCCCTGCCCAAGCGGTTTAGTTCGATAATATTGGAATCGAGATTAGCCATACTTTATTTTCCTTCCCGGTCTCCCAAGAATCCGGAAAATTGTTAAAAATAGTATTGCGTCTTTATTAAAATAGATTTATAATAATAATATACTTGCATTTTTCAGAAAAATAATTTATTATAGATAGAATATTTAACCGGGACAGCCAGTTTCGGAAAAAATGTTTTAGATAATTAATTTAATTTATTGCTAAAGCAATTATCCCATCCAATCCGCCCAGCCGGTGGATTGGGACGAGGGTACTAGCCTAGCTAGTTTCAACCTTTAGAAAAAAGGCCTATGGAAAAAACTTATCAAGGAACGCAGCTCCAGACCCTTACCGAAAATGATTTCGGACCGGACAAAGCCTGGGGACTGCACGCGGTTATCGATCTTTACGAATGCGACTTAAGCTTAATCAGTTCCGAGGAACAAATAAGAAAGTTCGTGATAGAGCTTTGTAAAGAAATCGGAATGAAGCGGCACGGGGAAACCCATATAGACCGCTTTGGGGATGGGGTAACGGTTTCAGAAGGTTATTCATTCATGCAATTCATCGAAACTTCGTCCATCACCGCCCACTTTGATGAACCCTACAAAAAAGCTTTTATAGATATATTCAGTTGCAAATTTTTCGAAGCGGAAAAAGCCGTAATTTTTAGCCAGAACTTCTTTAAATCAAAGAAAGCCAAAGTAACGGTTCTAGTCAGAGACTAACTGTTTTACAGGCCGCCCCGCGTTTCGCGGGGCGGTTTTTTTATAATTCCTAGCGAACCCTCCAGGCATATTTGAGGCGAGCGGCGGAATTTCATGAAATGCCATGTTCCATGACATTTTTTATTTTAAAAAAACCTTTTAATAGGAAATAATCAATCCGTTCATTATCCCATATATCCGAATATTCAAATTCTTAAAATCAAGGCACCGTCCGCTTTCCCTGATCCTCTTTCTCAATTCTTTCTTTCCGGGCAAAACTTTATCAGAACATAAATAAGGCTTCTTTCTCCAGCATCCGAAAATATCGAATTCCATATAATCCCTAACCTGCTTGGGATATTTTTTTAGCGGCAATAGATCCTCTCCCTGGCCGATTTTCATTTCATTGCGATTACTATGAAACTTATCAAGAAAACTGTCTCGTTTTTCCGCCCTTTCCTTTGATACGTACATAGTCCCATGGCACAAAGGAGAGCCGCAATAGCATGGGTATACTTGTTCATCTTCCTTGTCCAAAGGATCTAAGAAATAACTGATTGTCAGCTCCTCGCCCCGAAAGATGCGGCGCAACGCGTAATATATCACATGCTCCTTATAAGGAATAGCGTCGCAATTCGGCGAGCAAGAGTTGTTTATAAGATGAACGCCCGGGGAGGAAAGGTCGGGAATAATACATAAGCCATTCGTAAAGTCCATGGCGTAAAAACCGTGCTTATCCTCGAAAATATCGCTTTCTTCGTCGCTTACCACTCTTCCGAGATAGTCGCCGATAACCGCTCCGGGCTCAATTTCTTTTAAAGTAAAGACGCCCCGGCCCTTATTCTTAGCGGTCTTAATTTTAAAGTATGAATTTGGCAGTATGAACATAACGCTATCAGATTATCTTAAGATTTTTAACTCTTCATTGAATATTTTTAAAATCGGTTCTTGAAAATTTTTCGGCAAATTTACCGGTTTATAAACGCCGAAAAATTTTTGCCTTAATTCCTTTTCCCGCTTCAGCGCTTCACTAAGATATTTATTCTTAAACAACTCAATCAGATCGCCCCTGAAGCCCTGGCGATAAGCCATTAAAAACGCTAAAAGCTGTTCTTCTTTAGCTTCCTTAGGTTTTTCGTAAGGCCCGGAAATCTTATCGGAGAAAATCGGATAGAGATTTTTTTCCTTTTTACCGAACATATTCTTTCCAATCCCCATTTTTTTCGGATCTCCGCCAACGGCGGCCGCGTAAAGGAAGGCGAGCGCGCACATGGGGCAATTTAAGCACCAGCGGCCGGAAGAGTCCTCCTTAGGATAACAGGACATGGCGTATTCAAGAAGCCAGGGGTAGCGGCTGTAAAGAATTTTTACTTCCGCCAGATTGTAAATTGCTTCAACCAAGCTTATTATTTCTAGCCGGCCGCCGGTCAACTTCTCGAGTATTTGGTTAAATTTTTTCGTATATGCGGCCGTTTGGTCAAAAGAAGGATAGCATTTGATATTTTCCCGGCTTAGGTAGCAATGGTTTAAATTCTTTTCATTGCCGAAAATAATATACTTTGCCCCCTCGTGATAGGCGATAGGCATTAGCTCCAAAGCAAAAGCCAGCATGCCGTTAATATTTTCCAGCTCCCCAATCGGCCGCTTAATAAACTCCTTATTAAAGTGAATGCAGTCCAGGTTGTCGCGAAAACCGATTATCGCCTTTCTTTCCTTTTGCTGGAATTTTTTAAAAATCAATTTTCTCTGGCGCCAGGAACGGCGGGTATAATTCTCTTCGTCCAAGTCGGTAGTAACCGCGAAATCCAGCCCAATCTCTTTAACTAGACCGTAGGACAGAAGGCTCTCCTTGCCAAAGGAAAGCGCTAGTAACCCCTTTTCGGCCGTTTTTTTAAAATTAGGAAGGCGGTTAATCGCCGGCTCTGAAATAAAGCGCGCCGGACGGCGTTTAAGCTTAGCGGCCAGCCGCGCCGCCGAACCTTTAGTGATATCGGCAATCCGGCCCAAATCTTTTTCTATTCCCCAGTCGATAAATTTTTTAAGGAAAGGCCGGCGGGTATTAAACGCCAGACCCTTGTTTAGAACCAAAGGAAGGGTACCAGTCCGGGCGTAAACCAGGTTATCAATTAAAAAATCTTTTTCCGGCTGGGGGAAATTTTCGAAAATCCGCCCTGGGTATTTTAAAAATCCGTCCTGGCCGTTAAAAACTTCGAGCTTAAAACCGTCGGTCCGGCAGTAAGCCCTGATTCCCATTACAGTTTTATCCGGCGTTATTTGCTCATTTTTGTAATTTATTTTCGTATTCATACTGGGGTATTTTATCGAAGTGCCATAGGTTTTTCCAGCCGCAATCGCCTAACCCGGCGTCAAAAACTTTCGCGCCGACAGAAATCGCGTAATCAAAGTTTACCATGCCGATATAAGCCCCCAGGCCGGAATAGTCTTTGATATTCGAGCCGACTGAAAGATAGACGTAAGTACCTTTATAGAGAATTGCGTAGGAAACTCCTTCTTTTTTTCCGTTAACTTTGAAAGTTTTAAAATGAACATTAAAATTCTTTAGTAATTCTTTTAGGGTTTCCCTTTTCGGCGGCTCATTCAGATAAGATTCTTCTTTGTGGCGCTTTATGTTCAGGCTAAAAAGCGAATCAATATCGCTAAAATCATTGGAAATTATCTCAATTTTATTTTTTTCCATTTCACTTTTTAGTTTTAAAAATTGGCGGCGCCTTTTTGAAGTAAAAGAATTGGCTAAGTGATCTTCAAAATTCTTCAAATTTTTTAGCGGAAGAATATATTTATAATCCTCTAACGGCAAGCCGGCAATAAATTCACCCTTCCCTACGAGGTCATAAATAATCACCTTTTCTTTAATTTCTTCTAAAAAACGCGGAATATATTTCTCGTACCCGGCTTTAACGAAAAAACGGTTGTCCTCCATAAAATCCTCGCTGAAATATTCGTAGCAATCTTCATTTTCATAATATTGGAGCGGTAAAAGCCCGACCAGTTTGCTCCCGTCATACCAGGCGTAAAAATGAAGGGGGTGATTGAAATGTTTATAAAAGGCAAAGCGAAAATCCCAATTGTCGTAAATCGACAAATCGGGACTTATTTCATTCCAAGCTTTTTTGGCTTCGGGGAGGCTGGTTATTATTTTTAATTTCATAGTCAGGGACATTTCTAAAAGGAAGACTGCAAGTGGTAATAAGGCGGCCGGTCTTTGTAGCGGCGAATGGTCATTTTTATTATCTCTTCAAGGAATTTTCCATAGTCGAGGCCGATAAGGGCGGCCGAATCCGGAGTAACGTCCCCGATATTGATCGACGAATTAGGATTTAATTCTAAGACATAAGGATTGTCATTGTCATCCACCCTTATTTCCACCCGTCCGTAATCGTGGCAATCCAAGATAGTATAAGTGTCCAGAGCCATTTCGGTCAAAAGCGATTCGAGCCGGCGGGAAATATTCTTTGGAGGCTGCTGGACTATTATGGAATCATAAGCCTCATTTTGCGACCATTTAGCGTCATAAGGAAAAATGTGCCAATAGCCCGGCGGCATTTCCTTAAAGATGGAGCGAGAAAGCGGGAGAACGCGCAAATCTTCTTCGTCATTCCCGATTATGGTCACGTCATATTCATCGCCTTCTATATATTCTTCAATCAAAGCCGGCGAGTCAAGCTCTTCGATTACCCGCTCAAGCTGGCGATTTAGCTCTTTAACGTTAGTCACTACCGAATCATTGGTAATGCCGATTGAATTGTCGGTATTGGCCGGCTTGACGATTAAAGGATAGCGCAAATCCTCCCGTATTTTATCATCAAGCGAATAGGCATAATCCCATTTCGGCGTCGGAATGTTATGGTAATTGAGTAAAATTTTTACCCGGATTTTATCAATGCAGATTGATAAGGTAAAAGGGTTAGAGCCGGTATAAGGTATTTGGAGGATGTCGAAAACCGAAGCGGCGTGCGGCTCGAGAAGGCTCAAATTGTTAATCCGCTCGCAGACGTTAAAAACCAAATCAACGTCCGATTCTTTTAATTCATTAAAAGCCTTGGAAAAGTCGTTAAAGTCAAAAAGCGTTACCCGGTAGCCTTTTTCCAAAAGCGTCTTTTCAATGTTTTTACTCACCAGCATAAATTCTTTATCCACCGCATTCGAGTTTTCGTCATACAGATTGCAGGCTATGCCGATATGGAGGTTTTTCAATTCTTCATCTGAAACGCTCCGGATATGCTCAATTTTAGCCGAGCGCACCAAGGCGTTTTTAGTTAAAAGCGCTGACGAGAAGCGGTCTTTTCTTTCCGTGCGTCCGAAAGACGAATAGCTTTTGAAAGGCGCGATTTCGATATCTACCTTCTCAAATATATACGCCATGGCCCGCTCGGCATCCGTATAGGAAGACCCTCCGACGATTACCCAGCCGAGGTTTTCGTAGCCGTCCGGAGGAATCAAGACGCTGTCGCCGACTTTTTTCGAAAGAAAATATTCAATTACCTGCTCGTGTTTTTTAATTTCTTCGAAGCCGATTATCTTCGTAATTATGCCTGAACTCTTGGGAATAAAAAATTTTCCGACGACGTATTTTCTCGCTTCTTTAGGCTGGGTGGTAACGTTCATCCTTAAGGCGATTTCACAGCCGGTCTTGATCAAATCAAAATTGTAAACCTGCCAGATATTTTCCTGGGTATAATCCCCGCCCATCCGCGACCCGATTTCAATTATTTTCAGGCCGTCTTTGGATAATTTAACTTCAACGTGGGCTAAGCTGTCCCTGACGCCCAAGACTATCAAGGCCGACTCGGTAACTTTTACGAGTTCAGCTTCCTGTTCGGGCGTAACTCTCGGCGGAAGATAATCGCCGGTTTCCATAAAAAACGGCAAATCCATGGCGGTTTTTTCGTGGATGCCAACCACGTGCGGGACGCCGTGCTGGGAGTAGCATTCTAAAGAAAATTCCTGGCCTTCGATATATTCCTGATAAACAAACTGCTTTTTATTGTATTTAAAAATCGGATCGTATTCCGGGGTGCAATTTTTTAAGACATAATCATATGCGTCTTCGGCTTCTTTTTCATTAGTCACCTGAACGACAAACTGGCTGTCCGCCCCGTAAACCGGCTTGATTACCGCCGGAAGGCCGACTTCTTTTATCGCCGCTTCCAAATCAGCCCAACTCTTAACCAGTTTCTGCTTAATGCAGTTTAAGCCGGTCTGCTTTAAAATTTCCTGCATCTTGAACTTATCCCGGGTATTAATAGCCGTTTCAAGGGAATTCCCGGCCAGCTTGAACTCGCGGCATATTTTCGCGAGTAGCGGTATGTCGTCCTCCCAAAAAGTAATCGCCCCGTCCAGCTTTATTTTATTGGCGGATAAATAATCTTTTATCGCTTCGATCGATTCGGGATGATTATAGGTGTCAGCGAGAATCCAATGGTCGACGTAATTTTGGGCCCAATTTTTTTCTTTGTTTAAAACCAGAATGTTCAAGCCGATTTTCTTCAATTCCTGGAAAATAAATTTTTTCTTTATTGAGCCGGTATTGACGACTAATATTTTTTTTCCGGCAATGTTTCCGTTATTTCCATTTGCCATATTCCGCGATTTTCATTTTAATACAAAAGAATGAAAATTTTTATATTTTTTTATTTGATTATATTAATTATATGGAGAAAAAATTTTAAATGCAATACTTTGAGCAGTGGATAAAATAAAAAAACCGGACTCGTCCAGTTCGTGCTATCGGATTAAAAAATTTATACTGCCTTCCTGGCATAATAGTCGACCGGAGCGAAGTCGTCGGTAAGAACTGGCATGTCTGTTTTTATTTCTTCTTTATATAAATTCTTTAGATACTCGTTAAGCTCGCTATCGTCCGATTGGAAGCTAGGAATTGCGTTAGATTTTAATCCCACTAAAATTATATTTCCTACCTCTCCCTTGCTCGCCTTCCTTACCGGAAAAAGATACACCTGGGGATAAACGCTCTTATAGGTTGCGTATTCAGCCCGAAGAAATTCTCCGCTCGGGCCTTCTATTGAAGAAACTATATTTACTATCGCAACACCGCCGGCATTCAGCGCGTCATACGTCTTTCCAACTGCTTCCTTGGTAGTAAGCTGATAAGGGATGGCATAAAGCGAACAAAAAGCATCAATAAATATCGCGTCATACTTATTGCCGGTCTTGTTTAGGAAGGCCCTTCCGTCCTCATGAAAAATTTTTAGTCTTGGATTATCTTTCAGCCTGAAATATTTCTTCGCCAGCTCGGTGAGCTTCTCGTCAATTTCTACTACATCAAGATCGGCCTCGGGAAATTTTTTTAAATAATCCCTCGGATAAGTATAGCCCGCGCCGCCGATTATCAAAGATTTCTTAAGCTTTGGCGCAAAATATTTGGCTAAACGATAATACTTCGTATAATCAAAAACTAAATCATCTTCGCCCTCTAAAAATATGGCCGACTGCGTCCCGTACGGTCCAAATGATAAATTCAAAGTTTTTCTCTTTGTTTTTGCGTCGACTCCGGGATAAATAAAAACTCGGCTATACTTTGTGTCCGTGTCAATTAGTCCGCTCTTTTTCTCCAAACTGCCAGTATAAATTACAAAGATGAGCGATGACAGCAAAAGTAAAATAAAAAAAACTTTAGTCTTGATAAGGCTTTTCGGATAAATGTATATGGCAATAAATCCCAATAGAATTGCTAAAATAATCAATATTTTTAAAGACCCGAAATTTGGAATAAGATAAAACCCGGCCAAAAACGTTCCGGCAATACTGCCGACGGTGGACAAAGCATATAAATTTCCGACGGTCGCGCCCGAGTAATTTAAGCTATCCATTTTCAGCTTGACCGCATAGGGCGAAATCATCCCCATAAAAATACTGGCCGGGGAAAATAATATTAAGGAAGAAATAAAAGAAGACAGCTCCAGATTAAAAAATCCCTGAAAATAATGGAGAGCCGGCTCCTTGACAATAATTGTAAAAAAAATTGATGCTCCGGAAAGAAAGACAAGGGTGGAAAAAATTTTCAAGCTTGGGTTTTTATCAGCCAGCATTCCGCCCAGCCAATACCCGATGCTCAAACTCCCGAGTATTACCCCGATTAAGCTTGTCCAGACGAAAATAGATATGCCGAGATAAGGCGCCAAGACCCTTGATCCGACCAGCTCAAAAATCATAACCACGGCTCCGCATAGAAAAACCGCGATTTCCAATTTTTTTTTCTTAACCATAGTACATAATGTTTCGCACTTTATCGATGATTGCCAGCCCGAGGAAAAAACAAAGTGAAGCGGCAATAGTTACCAGCTCCCGGCAACTAGCTTGCTATCGGCGATATTAAGAATGCTCCAAACACCACATTGGTATTGTAATTGCTTTTTGCGCCTTAGTCCATGACTTGCTTGTAAGACCGCCGTCTATTAAGGTAGAACAAAAAAATGAAGTTTCTCATTATTTGCGGAGGGAGTGAGATTCGAACTCACGGAACCCGTAAAGGCTCAACAGTTTTCAAGACTGTCCCATTCAACCGCTCTGGCATCCCTCCGAATCAGATGGCAGCTTAACAACGCTGCCACCGCTTCAGTTTCTCCGAACAGTTTTAATACCTGTTCAGAAAAATGCGGAGAGGGAGGGATTCGAACCCTCGAGGCCCGTTAAGACCTAACACCTTAGCAGGGTGCTGTTTTCAGCCGCTCAACCACCTCTCCAAATGAAAAGAAAACCAAAAACCCATCAATTCCTTCGGTTTTTGGCATCAATTTCCTTTTCTCTTTACGTATTATCGTATTTTTTGCTATAATTACTATATAAAATTAGGCCTAAATTGTCAATTATATATGGCGGACGAAAATAGACCAAACGATGCCGGCGACTCCCTTTCTTCCTGGACAGTGCCGGAATATGATAAGCACGTGCGCGAACGCGCATGGTATATAATCGCCGGAATAATCGGGGCATTATTTTTGGTTTATTCTTTCTGGACCATGAATTTTCTTTTTGCCTTAATCGTTATAACGGCGTCAATTATTATTATCTTAAATGACGGCCGCGATCCGGATCTGGTGCGGGTGAATGTTACTGATGAAGGCGTAATCGTCGGAAGAAAATTCTACGATTACGACGACATTAAAAATTTTTCTATTGTCTATAAGCCAAAGTTCGAAGTGAAAAACCTGTACTTCGAATTCAAAAGCCCGATAAAGCACCGGCTCTCAATTCCCTTAATGGATATGAACCCCTTGCCAATCAGGGATATTCTGCTAAAATACCTGCCGGAGGACCTGGACCGTTTGCATCCGCCCGCCTCCGAGGGCCTGGCTCGATTTTTCAAGCTTTAACTTCGATATTCTTCGGCATAAAAGAATCCGCCTTGCATTTTGCGGGCGGTCTTTAATTAAGCTCTCGTCGTTCAATTGACCTGCCTTCCCGGCAGGCAGGCAGGACACAAACAATTTAAAATGCACTCGTCGTTCAATGGATAGGACATCAGCTTGCGGAGCTGGTAATCCAGGTTCGACTCCTGGCGAGTGCACAATAATAATAAACGGTCTCTTTGGGGCTGTTTATTATTTTACATTTGCCAGATTAGGAGAACCTGCGGTGCACGGGGCTTCCGCCCCTTCGACTCCCTGCCTCGCCGGCAGGCAGGCTGGCGAGTGCACCAGCTTACCCTTTAGCCACTACCAATCCCCAGACCGTTCTTGCTCCGTTGGCTTTTAATGTCTTCGCGCACTCATTTAGCGTCGCGCCGGTCGTAGCTACGTCGTCAACCAATAGCACGTCTTTTTCGCCCAGCCTGCCGCCGGACCAGCCGTAGCATCCGATAATATTCTTTTTTCTTTCTTCTTCCCCTAGTTTTGCCTGGGGGGTTTTTTGTTTTACCCTGATTAACGCGCCAGTAGAGTATGGAATGGACAAATTATGGGCCGCGGTTCTGGCGATAATATCCGCCTGGTTAAAGCCCCGGGAACGCTCGCGGCGCGGGTGCAGGGGCACCGGGATAATTAATGCCTCTTCCAGGTTAAAAAAAAGGCCGGGAGCATCTTGGGCGCCTTCCACTTTTTCCCAAATTCTTCCGGCCTTTAAATCAGCTAAAGAAACTTTTAATTTTTTTGTTTCATTAACTAAAAAAGCGGCCAAATAGTTCCCTATGATTTCGGCCGCTTGCTTCACTAAATGGTATTTGATGTTTTTAATGGATTTTGCCAAAAGTTCGTTTTCATAATCTCCGGCGATGAGAACGCCGTCCAGATGATAGCGCCTCCGGCAATCGGCGCAAAATTCCCCCAGCCGGCTTTCGGCCTTGCACCCAAGGCAATATTGCGAATCTTTAAAGGGAAGATTGAGAAAACATTCGGAGCAGATCCACTCTCCTTCGCGGCCGCAACCGAAACATTCGACGGGGAAAATTATATCCAGTGCCAGGCCGGATAGCCGGTTTATGCGCTTTCGGAATTCTTCGATTCTAGCAAAAGGCGCCATTTTATTTGCTTTGCCAGATCGCGGAATCGATTTTCCAGGCGCTTCCTTCTTTTTTAAAGCTGATTTCGATGTTCTGGTAGAAGGAGGAGGCGTTCGTCATCATCCCGGTTGCCTCCCGGCGCTGGGTTCCCACAAGAATTACCGCCAGCCCCGCCTCTTTATCGAAACTTTTTACTTCTTCGGTAACGGCTTTGGTCGAAATGCCGTAATAGATATTTAAATTTCCGCCTTTTTTTGCCGCTTCATTCATATATTGCCCAGCCCATTCTTCCATCCGGCTGGTCATAAAAACCATTAAATCTCCGATGTTAGAATAGTCGGACTGGTTCGAATAGCTGCCAAACCGTTCGGCAAATGATCCGGCCATTCTTTTTAAGTCTTCCTGGTTCATCTCTTCTTTTCTCACCCTTGGCGCAGTTTGATTCGTCTTTCCGGTATTTACGGCAGTATTGGTATTGACGATTGCCGGCTCCTGGGACTGGTCAGTTATGGTGCTGTCGGATTCTTCCGGAGCGGGCGCTTTAAAATTGTAAAAGAAAAATACATAAACAATCCCCGCGAGCAGAAGCAGGCTGATAAATATTATTCCGAAGCCGAAAAACCTTTTATCCATATTAAACTCTAATTAATATCCGTTAAGCATTCTGTCCCTCGCCTTTTTCCGCGTCCCCAGACTCAAGGCTTTGGGCAAACTCCTTTTTAGCCTCTTCAATTTCCAGAAGCTGGCGCGGATCGGAGGTTATAAGCTGGTCTTCCGTATAGGAGGCTACAATTTTTATGGCCGCGTGCTTTGAACCGGCAAAAAATATCCCTTCCCCGACGCCCGACTCCAAAAGAAGATATTTTTCCCCTTCAGTCAAAGAAAAAGTCTTTTGGATCAAATCAATTGCCGCCGGAGATTGTTTTAATAAAAGCTGGATTGATGAGTTGGTAACAATCGCCTGGCCGTAAGGCGAGGTCAAAAAGTCATTAACATCCTGGGTGATTGTGGTTACGCCTAAATAATATTTTCGGCACCGTTTGACCAGCGCGAAAATAAATTTGGCGCTGTCCTCGTGCTGCATGAGCCACCAGCCCTCGTCAATTACCAAAATCCGCTTCTTCAGCTGGCTTCGGACCACATTCCAAATATAGTTGATAATCGTATAAATGGCAATCGGCCTTAGTTCGTCTTCTAAATCGCGGACTGAAAAAGAGATCAGCTGGTTGTCCACTTCAACATTGGTGGGTGAATTAAGAAGCCCGGAAAAAGTCCCTTCCGTATATTTTTTCAGCCTCAAAGCGATGCCCGAGCCCCCTTCCATGCCTTCGATAATTTCCTGGAAGTCGGTTAGTATCGGCGGTTCGGCCTTGGCGATATCCGCGTCCGGGGTGATATCTTTTTTAGCGTATGTTTCCAAAAGCGCCCGGTCAATAATTGAATCCTCTTCGTGGGTAATACCCCCAAGCATAATGCGCAAAAGCCCTTTAACGGTAATGACGGCGCTTCTTATAATGTCCTGGGGCTTTGAGTCCTCGCCGATTGCCCGGGGCAAATCAAAAGGATTGATTTTCGCTTCAGAGGCTAAAGAAATATTAACATAAGTTCCACCGACCGCGTCCGATAAATGCTTATACTCATGCTCCGGATCGATAATTATCACGTCCGTACCGAGCATCAGGCTGCGGAGCACTTCCAATTTGATGGCATAGCTTTTTCCCGCGCCGGAAGTGGCAAAGACCACCATATTGGCGTTTTGCAGGCTGAAGCGGTCAAAAAGCACCAAGCTGTTATTGTGCCGGTTTATGCCGTATAAAATCCCCTCATCCGATGTAAGTTCTGAAGAAATAAAAGGAAAAGACGAGGCAATCGGAGAAGAATTCATATTGAAGGTGATAGCCAGCTCATCATTTCCCAAGGGCAGGGTCGAATTAAATCCTTGTTCGGCCTGGTAAAAAACTTTCCGGGAATAAACCAGCCGCGACCCGAGGATATTTTCAACTTCGTCTGACAGCTTATCAATATCTTCTTTTGTATCCCCGTAAATTGTAACGTAAAGCGCGAATTGGAAAAATTTTTCAATCCCTTGCGTCAATGCGTCGCGCAGGCCTTCAACGTCGCGCAAAGCGGTTTCCCGCAATGGGTCGCGAGCCGCCCCCTTTTCCGAATCAGACATAATTTGCGCCGCCAAAATCCCGGCTTTCTTTTTTAACTGTTCCAATACAATAGCCGTATTGACCGGATAAAAAAACATCCCTACGTCAAAAGTCGAATTCAGGTTGATTATCGGAGCAAACCAGCCGACCGAGATATAGCGCGGGTAGCCGATGACGAAGTGGGTGCGGATAAATTTTTCTCCCAGCTTAAGATAATTGGGTTTAACCTCGATCGAAGCCGGGGAAATCAAATCCTTTATGCTCAAAGTCCCCCGCCGGAAGGCTTTTTCTTCAATTATAATCTCTTCAGCCAGCTGGGTCTCGGCTTCTACTGCCTGCGCCTCATTGGCTTTTTTCAGCCTTTTTTCTTCGGCCAAATTTTCTTTTTCTATTTTTCTCGGATTAAACATTTTTTTGTTTCTTAGTCGGCTATTCTTAATTTATCAGTATCGACCAGTTTTTCGTTAGAAGAAGTTTCCGGGTTGTAGGTATTATACAAAAGCTCAATCAAGCCCTGGGTATCCAGCTGGACCGCGTTTAACCCCATGGACATCAAGCCGCCTATTATATTCTCCGCCCGGTAATCCAGCTGGACTTTTCTCCTGAAAAACATTTCATCCTTCATTCGGACAAGCGTCGCCGCCCGAAAAACGTCCATCAGCCTCGGAAAAAAGGCTTTTTGCTTGTCGCTTAACGGATTATAGGGAACAATGATATAAAAATGCTTGGACATTATTTTTCCTATTGAAATCAGTTCTTTAACGTACTGGATATACTCGGCCGTTTGTATCTTTAACAGTTCGTTAGTCTGCTCTTTTTGCCTTTGGCCCAGGTCTTTCATATAATTTTCGATGTTCAATTCGCGCGATTGGATGACGATCTGCAGGGGAAATTCGATATTATTTAGAAAACTCACGTAAGCCGCGACAATGGCGTTTTGCTCATCGTCCGATTTTAGGGCAAAGTTCAGGCTGGAAACCATAATCACCGCCCGCATAGTCCCGTCTTTCATAACTAAAGTATTGTCCCGGATCTCGGAAATATCGAGATAGGACTGGGTGGAAGTAGTAATGTTATTTCTAGCTAATTTATTTTTTGCCATGGTTTTTTTGCTAGCCGCCGGGCTATTTTATTGAACTGATTTCCTCGCCGGCCTCCTCATCCCGATAAGCTCCGTGCGTATCAACGATTAAAGAAAGCTGGGCCAGCCGGGATTTCGGGAAAGTCCGGTGCGGCTCGGATTGAATTTTATCCTGGGGCTTAGTTTCTATGCCGGTATTAACCCAAAGCGGATCGCTATTCCAGTTAGACCAGACTCGCAAGGGCGGCCTTTTTAAGGTTTCTATGAAATTTAAAATAAAATAGTGGAATGGCCGGCCGTTAATTTTCAAAAATGCAAAAACCCCGCCCAGGCATAAAAGGAGCAGACCGATAACCACAAACATCTCAAAATCAAAAATTTTGTAGCACAGGGCGATTAAAATAAAATCTGAAAGCATTATTATAAATTGCCGGGTCGTTATCGGTCCGATAATTTTGTCTTCAACGTCAATAAATTGGGGAACGGTAAATTGCTGCATAAACTAAAACCTTAATTCGCGGTTAAAATCCATAATCGCGTGTAATTCATCTTCGGTCAAATAATCCCTTCCGTCTTTTTTCCTTACTTCAACCATTTCCGCCATTGTTTTCTTCTTAGCAATGCCCTCCTGGCCCATCTCCAGATATAGTCCCATCAAGGGGCTTTCGCGCCAGGCTCTAATCCCCTGGAGCCTTTTGGCGTATTCTTCTTCTTCCAGAAGTTCGATTTTTTCCTTAATTTTGCCCGTCGCCTCGGCCGGATCAGCCTTGTAAAGATGCCGGAAATTAATTAAGTCCAAATATTTCAGCTCTTCAATCGGCGTCAAAATTTTCGGAGTGTATCTTACGTCTTCAATTTTTCTCTTTCCGTTGGTCTCGCTCCTGGCAAAGGGGGCGGCCTCGCCAAGACTAGTGTCCGGAGCCAGTTTTCTTGGGCCGCTTGCTATGATTTGGGCCGGCCTGACCGCGTCGATAACGGTTTTTTTCAGAGGCAGGCCTTCTTTTTTAGCCGACTGTATTGCCTTGGATAAATCTTCTCTAATCCTTTGGGCTTTTTCTTTGGAAACAGTTTCCGCGGACGGCCCGTCTTTCTCGACCAGTTTTGAAATTTCTTCTTTCCTCTTTTCGATTTCTTTTTTCAGATTGTAATCAACATCCCTTAACCCGGGAGATTGAAACGCGCCGGAAGCGGAAATTTTCCCGGACTGGCCATTATTGCCAGCCGGCTCTTGGGAATCCTTTGGTTTTTCCCCGCCGCTTTTTCCGTCCTCAATAAAAGAAAGGATGTTTCCCGCCAGCTGATCATCAATCCCCATGCCTCCTGACTTGTATTCTTTTTGCAGAGTCAGTTTCGTTTCCAGCCGGTTTCTTATCCCCTGGAGATAGGTCCTTAATATCTGCCTTAGCCTTGAGACAGAATCTTCGCTCGAAAAATTATTCCCAAATTCGCGGACAATCGAATCAAGCGTCTTTTGTATGCTGGAGATAGTTGAATCATCTTTTAGATAGCCGCTCATCCTGCTGGTAAGTTTCCCAATCTCTTCCTCATCCTCGGTCGAAAAAAAGAACGGGGCGGCTTTTATCGCGCTTTGCGGCTTTAGGGCAATTCGAGCCGGCGCGATTTTAGCCGGGACAGATTCGATTTTGGCCGCCGCTTCCGCGGCGGGTTTAATCAAGGCCGGCGGATTTTTATGTTCGGAAAATTCTTTTTTAGTTTCGGCAACTGGCCTGATTGACGGTCCAGCCTTCAGTCCGGGCGAAACCGGTTTTGCGCCAGGCATTCCAGTTTTCACTCTAGCCGGAAAAACGGATTTTATTTCCACCGCCGGTTCTTTTTTTCCTCCCGGCCCAGGTACCGCGGCCGGGACGGCTTTAAGATAATCGGCTACTTGAAAAAAAACTTCCTTTTTTAAGGCTTCGGTCAATTTTTTGGCTTTTTCAAAATCCAAATTAAACTCACCGGAAATGTAATTTTCCAGGCCGTTAACCGGAACCTCCTTTATGGCAGCGAGCATTACGAGTTTGGCCAGGCTGACCGAATATTCTTTTTCCAGCCGATCAATTATTGAAGTCGTATTAGGACCGGACAATTTTTCGTATACCTCTTTGGGAAGCCCTTTGAATTTTTGGATGTAGTCAAACATCCTCTTTATTATAACATATTCCAGTCGGAAGATGAAAATGGACAGGCTATTTCTTCACAATCCTGAAGAAGCAAAAGAGCAGCGCCAGACTGGCGGCTATTTGAACCGGATTTAAAACATTCCGGTTGAGAAAATAATCAAATATAACGGCTGATAGCGGCCAGGCTAATTCAAAGATGGTGGCGGCCGATGCGGTTATTTTTTTGAGCCCATAATAGTAGATAAACATGGCCAAGGCGCCGCTTGAAAATACAATAAGGAAAAAAAGCTTCGTTTGGACGGGCGTAATCTGTCCCAGGGCCGCAAAACCGCCAAAAAATAAGACATATCCTCCGGCTAAAACCGTAGTCAGAGCGAAGCGCAGGGCCGCGGTCGACCCGAAATCCAGCTTATTGACGATTCCCTTGCCATACACGGTTGAAGATCCAAAGGCAAAAGCCGCGATTACGGCAAAAAGCGCCGCCTGGTGGGTGATCATAATTTCCCGGGGGTCCACCAGCTTGCCGAAAGTCAAAAAATAAGCGGCGACAATCGCCAGCCCGGCCCAAAGATAAAAATCTTTTTTCAATTTTTCGCCTAATACCAAGCGCGCCAGAATCAGGGCAAAAACCGGCTGAAGCTTTTGCAAGATCACTACTGTGGCAAAAGTAACTTCGCCGTTAACCGCCGCGAAAAACGCTTTGGTAATAAAAAGCGTTCCGATCAGCCCGCCGAAAACCGAAACCCAGGCAATCGCGCCCCACTCCTTTCGCCCCAAAGCCTTAATTTTCGCCCAACCGAGAAATATAAACGGGCAAAGCACTATAAGCCCCAAACCGTGCTCAATAAAAACCACCAGTCCGGCCGGAAGCGCGTAAAGTTTGGGCCGGATAAAAGTCCCGTCCAAGCTCCAAAGTAGTGCCGCGAGCATTATGGCCCCGGCTCCCAAAAATTTAGTTTTATCGTTTTTTATATTTTCCATCATATAACAGGCAGACAAAAATTATTTCTTTTTCGAAGCGAGGACTGTTTGAGACCGCCGACAGGCGGGCGAGTTCCACAGCGAGAAAAAGAAAAATTTTTGTCTAGCACCCAGCTTCTTTTTTTAAAGTCTCCGCCATATCCGTCGCTTCCCAGGTAAAATCCTTATCATTCCGCCCAAAATGGCCGTAAGCGGCGGTCTTCTTATAGATCGGCCGCTTTAAATTAAGCTTCTCGATAATTTGCTTGGGCCTAAAATCAAAATGCTTTTTTACCAGTTCAATTATTTTATTCTCGTCGATTTTATTGGTGCCGAAAGTATTTACGTAAACCCCGACCGGCTGGGCAACACCGATGGCGTAAGCCACTTGCAGCTGGCATTTATCCGCTAGCCCGGCGGCCACTATATTTTTCGCGACGTACCGCGCCATATAAGCGCCGGATCGGTCCACTTTAGTCGCGCATTTTCCCGAAAACGCTCCGCCGCCGTGCGCGCCCACTCCGCCGTAAGTATCAACGATTATTTTTCGCCCCGTAAGCCCGGCATCAGCCGGCGGTCCGCCCATTACGAAGCGGCCGGTTGAATTGATAAATACCTTGGTTTTTTCGTCTAATAAATCTCCCAAAACCGGTTTAATAACTTTTTCGCGGATGTCTTCGCGCAACGCTTCGCTCGAAACCGCTTCGCTGTGATGGGCGGCGATAACGACAGTTTCCACCCTAACGGCATTGCCGTTATCATATTCAACCGTTACCTGGCTTTTTCCGTCCGGCCGGAGATATGGCAGAGTTCCGTTCTTTCTGACTTCCGCCAGTTTGGCGGTTAATCGGTGGGCTAAAATTATCGGCAAGGGCATCAGCTCCGGAGTTTCATTGGTAGCAAAGCCGTACATCAATCCCTGGTCGCCGGCTCCCTGCTCTTTAAATTCTCCGGCGCCTTCGTCCACGCCCTGGGCAATATCCGGGCTTTGTTCGTGCAAGGTTACAATCACCCCGACATCATCACAGCAAAAACCAAATTCCTGCTTGTCGTAGCCAATCCCGCGCAAAACGTCGCGGACCACTTGTTCAACATTAACATAAGCCTTGGTCCGGGCTTCTCCGCCGACTAAAACCAAACCGGTAGTGCAAAAACATTCGATCCCGGCGTGCGAATCCGGATCTTGCTTTAACATCTCGTCGTAAATCCCGTCCGAAATCTGGTCGCAAACTTTGTCCGGGTGCCCTTCGGTAACCGACTCGGACGTAATAAGCCTCGTATTTTTCTCCATACTCTTTTTTTTGGAAGTAGAGTAAATGAGGACAGAAAGTAAATAGTTTCCCATTAAAACCCGCTATCCTCATCTGCTAACTTTCCGTTATTAAACTAATTGTTAATTGATAATTGTAAATTTATAATTAGGTTCCGATTTCCCAGCTCTTCAAATACTTTTCCTGTTCGTTCGTAAGCTTATCAATACTAATCCCCATTGATTTTAATTTCAAATCGGCAATCCAGTCTTCGATTTCTTCCGGGACGTTATACACTTTTTTCTCCAGCTTTGTTTTACTTTTTACAACGTATTCGGATGCCAAAGCTTGCGTCGCAAAACTCATATCCATAACCGAAGCCGGGTGCCCTTCGGCGGCGGCCAGGTTGATTAAGCGCCCTTCGCCCAAAAGATAGATGCTTTTTTGCTTGCCCGCCCCGCCTTTGGCTGGGGCGCGGCCTAAAACATACTCGTCCACGAAATTCCTTATATTTTTATTCATTTTTTTGGACAGCTTTTTTAATTCCGGAATGTTTATTTCAACGTCAAAATGCCCTGAATTGCATATCATCGCCCCGTCTTTCATTAGTTTAAAATGCTCGCCACGAAGGACATTAATATCGCCGGTCAAAGTGCAGAACAGATCGCCAACCTTGGCGGCGTCCAGCATCGGCATAACGTCAAATCCGTCCATCGCCGCTTCCAAAGCTTTAATTTTGTCCACTTCGGTTACAACGACTTTCGCTCCCATCCCGCGGGCCCGCGAGGCAAACCCTCTTCCGCACCAGCCGTAGCCGGCAACAACGACGGTTTTCCCGGCAATCAGTATGTCGGCGGCGCGGATTATTCCGTCCAATGTCGATTGACCGGTGCCGTAGCGGTTGTCAAACATATTTTTGGTCTTGGCATCGTTAACCGCCACAATCGGCACCAACAGTTTTTTTTGCTTTTCTAGCGCCTTCAGCCTAATGACTCCCGTTGTAGTCTCTTCCATACTGCCGACAATTTTCGGCGCCAGCTTTTTGTATTTGGTATGGATTAAAGACAGGAGATCGGCCCCGTCATCCATGGTGATATTCGGCGAAAAATCCAAAGCCGCAACTAAATGCTTGTAATAGGATTCTTTGCCTTCTCCGCAAATCGCGTAAGTCGGGATTTCATAGTCTTTAACCAAAGAAGCGGCGACGTCATCCTGTGTGGACAATGGATTGGAGGCGCATAAAAGCACGTCGGCTCCCCCCGACTTAAGAGTGCGCACTAAATTCGCAGTCTCGGCCGTAACGTGCAGGCAGGCTGACATTTTCATTCCTTTGAACGGCAGTTCCCGCGCGAATCTTTTTTTAATCGCCCCTAAAACCGGCATGTCCTTTTCCGCCCATTCGATTCTTTTTCTGCCGCCTTCGGCCAGCTTAATGTCTTTAATGTCAAAATTCATATTTCTAATCAATGTTTTTAATTTTAAAACTTTTTGATATTACAATTTTTCATTATAAGCCTGCAAAAATTTTCCCGCCACGCTTTTCCAGGTAAACGCGTGGTTTTGCGTCCCGTACTTTTCTACGGCGTAAGAAGCGACTACGCTCGCGAGCTTAGCGCTCTTTTCCATATCCCATCCCGATGCCAGTCCTTTCAAAAGTCCGGCCCGGTAGGCGTCGCCGGCACCAGTCGGATCTTTTAGTTCTTTCGCCTTAACCGGGCGCACCTTAATCCTCCTGCCTTTAATAAATATCTCCGATCCAAGCTCTCCTTTGGTGATAATTAATGTTCTTACTTTATCAATTAATTGCTTGCTTGTCCATCCTGTCTTTTTCTTTATCATTTCTACTTCATAATCATTGCCGATTAAAATTTCCGCCGCCTCCGCCGCCCTTTTAATTACCTCGCTTTTTAAAGCCGGAATAGCTTGTCCCGGATCAAAAATATATCTGATATTAGCTTTTTTGTAGTATCCGCCGTATTCTCTCATATCGTCTATATTGCCGGGCGAAACAATGGCCAGGCTATTTTTTAAGGCCTTAGCGCTAAATCCCTTAAAGACTTCTTTTCCCCGCGCTACATTCATCGCTCCCATGTTAAACCCGGTTATCTGGTTATCGGCTTTGTCGGTAATAATATAGGCTGAAGCAGTGTGTTTTTCCTTAATCTCTTTCACTTGGGAAATGTCCACCTTTTTTTTCTTGAGCCATTTTTTGTACGACCCAAAATCGGTTCCGGCGGTTGCTAAAATAAAAGGTCGCTCATTAAGAAGCGCCAAATTATAAGCAATATTTCCGGCGCAGCCGCCAAAATTTTCCCTCAACTCGTTAATGTTAAAGGCAACGTTTAAATTGTGGATTTTGTCCGGCAAAATATGGTCGGAAAATTTCCCGGGGAAATCCATAATCCGGTCAAACGCCAAAGACCCGGAAACTAATATGTTTTTAATTTTATTTGCCATAATCAAAGCAGTTTTTTCTGCGGATTATGCTTATTAATATAATTTTTTATTTCACCAATAAAATTTTCGGCCGTTTTAATTGACTCGTCGGCCTCCGTGTCCGACACAATTCCGACGTCATAAATTATCTCATGTCTATTTTTTCTCATCTGATCAAATTCTTTGATTATTGATGAATAGCTCGCGCCAATAATTGCTTCCGCAGACTCCACCACTGTTTTATGGAACCCCTTGACTTTCGGGCGATAACCGTAAAAAAATACGAGCGCTATTCCGGCCTGGAGCATAGCGTCATAGGCCATCCGGTAAGCGCCAATTTTATCGCTTCCTATAAGCAACTTAGCGTTTAATAAATCCCTGCCAGCTCTTTCAATCCTCTTAATAATCTGGTCGAATCTTATTCCTTTTTCTTTCTGAAGAAAACCGGCTTTGGCTAAATTTTCTAAAGTTTTTTTCATCTCCTTTTATAAATATTTTTTTGCTTTTTACAACATTCTCTATAAAACTGTTGCCCTTCTCAATTTCTTTTTCTAAGTCTCTGGGCGAAAATATCCGGTAATTAATTTCCCGGCCGATTTTTTTCTCAATTAAACTTATTTTCTCCAATAAATCTCTCTTATTAATATCGGCGCCGATCAAAAAAAGGTCTATGTCGCTTCCGGCTTTATCCTCGGAACGGGCGCGCGATCCATAAATAAATGCGCACAAAACGCCGTCTAGATTTTTCACAGCTTTTTCCAGCGCGCTTTCTATTCCGACTGATTTAGCAATAATATTTTTTAATTCGCGGTAAAGCGGATAATTTTTATTCAATTTAAAATATTTTTGTTTTCCCTTAAATTCAGAAGCAAATGTTCCTTTCTTTTCAAGCTTATTCAGTTCTCTAGCCAAATTAGAAGCGTCCTCTTTTAAGAGGCGCGCTAATTCCCTAAGATACAATTCCGCTCCCGGATGATCAAAATAATAAGCGTAAAGTTTAGCTTTTAATTTGGATTTTAAAAAGTTAACCATAACCGATATGAGTGAGGAAACGGCAAATATCAATTCGCCGCTTCCGAACGAATGAGGATTATATCATCAGATACAATTGTAGTATGTTTATACTACAATTGTAGTAATTACTAACAACAATGTCAATTTCCCCGGAAAATCCATAATCCGGTCAAACGCCAAAGACCCGGAAACTAATATGTTGAGCTTGTTATTCATACTTCGAATACTTTACCTTATTGCCGGCCGCACTTCAAGCCTTGACAATTAACCGCCAAAATCCTGTTTGACCGGCTGGGACGGATTCCCGTTTCCTCCGCCCGAAGCTGATCCGCTTTGGCTGTATATTTTCCTAATCTCTTCCTCAATCGCCCTTCTTTCAAGCGAACCAGCGGGATATTCCAATACTAACTCTTTTAAACTTTTCAGCTGCGTATTTCCCGCGCCTTCAGAAGATTTGTCAGGCGCATTTCCGCCAGTGTTTAATTTTTTCAAGACCGCCCTCACCTCTTCAATTTCTTTATCAATGGGCTCTAGCACGCCCTCTTTAAAAATATAATTTTTCCCATCAATTGCCATCGGCACATGCTCTTCAAATCCTTGCGGCGAAAAAGAAGAATGCTTTAGCCATTCATATAAATTAAACAAAATTTTAAGATTTTCAGTATCCTCATTTGTTAATTCCTTCGTGCGTTTAAGATCTATAAAATATTGGTTTCTTTTTAGATTATCCGCAACTTCTGTTCCAAGTTTCCCATTATAATCTTTAAGCCAGTCTCCGACGGTTTTTATCAAGGCTAGGGGAGTAATTGTTTCCCGATTTTCCAGCAAAGCCCTTTTTAAAGTTTCCCTGCATCTGTCTCTCTCTTCAGTGATTTCAATATTCAATAATTTATTTTTTACCTTATCAGTTACGTCATACCCTTCTTTCGCAAGATTGTAATGCTTGGTAAAATTATTTTTTAAGAGGGCTGAAATACTAGCGTAATCAAGCAGGGGAAGAGCGATGAATTTAAGATTTATCAAAGCCTTGCTATAATAATTAAAAAACTGACCGTTTTGTATCGCCAGATTTTTATGTTTTAGAAGAGCTTTCTCTAATAAATTTCCGGCTTTAAGCGCCGTCGGCGCGTCATCAGCTTCAATTATCTTCTTGAATAAATTTTTTGTAGACTCAAAAAAATCTTTATCCAATAATGCCGTCGGAGTATTTGAATTGTTTAGATTGTTTATTGGCATAACTCTTTAATAGTCTGCAAATTTTAAACGATTTGATTTATTTATTTTCGGTTCCATTTTAACTCAAACTGTTATTTTAGGGCGTTCGCATATTTATCAAACTCTTCTTTATAATTTGATATTGAAGCTTTCGCGGCTACCTCAATTATTTTAAGTATATCGGGACTTATTATTCCGTCATCAACTGCTTTTTGTAATTTATCTTTTTCGCTCCATAAATGCTTAGCCACGCTTTCTTGAATATTTCTTTTTAAATTTTCCTGCCCGTCAGGAGAATCGAATGACTTTAGAATCATAAGACCGCCGACATCAAGATGGAATTTGCCGGTAATGTCGTGATGTCCGTAATCCAGACGGTTAAAATTCCTTGCCCTGTTTCTGGCATCCATTTTTCCGGTTTCAGTAGCGACAAAAGCGGCATGCTCAACTTCATTCATTTCTCTCCATTTTCCATTTTCCATCGTATAAGCGCCGGTAGCCATCCAATGATGGCCCTGCCTCTTATTCAGCATGGCGATTTCACTGCCCAAAGCAAAAGCGTCCTGCTGGGAAAGTCCGGCGTCCATGTTGGCTAATCGGGGATCTGCCTTCTTTTCCTCGTCGCTTAATGTGCCGGAAAAGGCCCTCATTAATTTTTGTAAGCCCTTAAACCCGGTATCACCGGCCAAAGGCTTAAGAAATTCGTTATCGTCATAATTTTGAGTCATCCATTTAGTAATGGCTTTTACCATAGCCTTATCTTTTTCGTTTATCGCGTCATTAAGGATTCTTAGTAATTCTGAAGAGTCGGTAATATTCCTAATTTTGGCCATTTTCTCATTAACCGCCGCCTGTTCCGCCGCTCTGGCCTGGAAATCATACATAGGAACGTTCTTGTCATATTCTTTTTGTTTCACTATGGCAGTATTTATATATTCGGCTTTTTCATCATCAGTAAAAGCCCTATTCATGTTATTGTTGTTTGTAGCGAAGTCAAGCTTACGCTGTTCACTGTCTCTCTCCTTGGTAAGCGCGTTTTTCTTTTCTTCATTTGTCTCGGTATCAATCTGATCATCCAGATCGTCTATTCTCGTTGTCAATTCGATTGCTTTATCCCGTTTCTTGACTGCGGTTAGAGCCGAATATTCGGCTTCAAATTTAACCTGGGGAAGTTCATTTTCAAGAACCTCTCTTCTTGCCGCCAGCCTCTTTCCTCCCAAAAATCTCTGTCTTAGTCCTTTCTTGCTGGTAACTTGCTCCCAAGCCGTTCCCGGCGTTCCGGTCATGGCTAAAGCACCGCGAAATGTTCCTTTCGTAGCCATAACTTCCTCGGCCTTTTTCATGCCGGAAGCGTACCTTTCTTTCTTTCTTTCGGCCCGTTTTTCCTTTATCCCGCCCCAAACTCTGGCTAAATTAAAGTCCACCCCTGTTTTTTCATGGGTCTTGTCAATTAAGAAGCTGCCCAATGCTCCGGCTCCTGCCGCGCCCAATTTAAGCGGAGCCATCGCCGCTTTTTGAGCAAGCCCCTGAACTTTCCCCGCCACCTTAGCCATCAGCCCGCCGGCCTGCTGGGCGACCATCAGCCCGCCCATTAGAAAACCGATGACGATAATGTAGGTTTGAAATCCTGTCGAGCAAAAAAATTTACTTAAACCGCCGCACACTTCACTAGTTGAAATACCGGTTGATCCTGTTTGGAGAGTTCCGGCCGACCCCGTCGCCGTAGTTAAGGCTAACCAAAGAAAAAAAGCTAAAACCGGACCAGTGGTAACGTATTTGGCAAATTCCGACCACCATTGGCTCGCGTATTTTTGGCCGGCTGGAAAAGCGGATAATAAAAACGCGGCCGGAGAAAGGATGGTATATATCCAAAGCATTATTATCCGGACAACTAAAACCGCAATCATCACTAAGATTACGATATCAGTAACAATCAAAGCAATAACCCCTAAAACAAGAGAAATTACTATATTAAAAGTTTCAATTTGTTTTGAGCCGCTGGCGGTATCTTTAAGAGCATCATTGCTTATTACTCCAATGTTCAATATTTGGGTTTTATCAATCAAAGCCCCTTTCGAAGCGGCAAAGGCGTTAACAAAGGTAAGCATTATTACCTGGGATGCATCAATCATCAGCCCGCAGATGGTTTTGGAAAAATTTATCAAAACCGCCATTATCAATAATTTTGGGAGTAGTTTTTTCGCGTTATAACTCTCAACCCTTAAAATCGTCGCGAAGGCGATAATTAAAAGGATTAAAATAAAAAACATGTTGCAAAGATCGCGGACAATAACCCAGCCATTGGTAACCGCTGACACATTGATAATATTATTATATGAAGAAACCTGTAATAGTATTGCTGTTAAAACAGTTAAAAATACGCCAAAAACAGCTAAAAAAATCTGTGCTATCCAGCCCACTACTGTTGCTATTGCACCGCCTATGCCTCCGCTTACCGTATTCCAAACCCCATTCCATCCGGAGGTAGTATCAGTAGAAGTTTTAGTAGTGTCAGTAGTAGTTTCCCCCGCCGCATGTATGCTATGCGAAGCAAAAACAAAAACGACGAAAAGCAAAATCAAGAAAGCCAAAATGTTTTTAGCCAACAATTTTCTATTTATTTTCATCTTATTTTTTGAATTCATAGACGGAAAGACAATTTTCTCTAAAAAGCGAAGGGAATAAAAAACGATGCCAAGGCGGTGAGGGATCCAAATCCCAAGTCTACGATTGCCTTAAAGGGATTGCTAATCCATCCGGTTATCATCGCTACCCCGGAAATTAAAGAAATAACCCATAAAAAAGTCGAAATTGAGGAAAAAGCCATTACGATTTTTTGCCCAGGCCTTAAATTCAGTTTTCCATCCCTTAAAAATCTCCAGCCGGCCCAAACTATATTAACTCCCGGAATCGCGCTCAAAAAATAATTTAATACAATTTTTCCAAGCCCGCTTTTCGCGGCCTGGGCCGCTTTATTTGACTGTTCTTCTTCCTGGGCTTGCGCGTTTCTGGCTCTGGCCTGTTCTTGCCTTAAATTCCTCCCGCCACCCATATCGGCCTCTTGCCCCCCGCCAGCTCCTCCCAAACCTTCGCTCATGCCGCCCTCATTAGTTCCCTTTCCCGCCTGTGGCCGGTTTCCCAGCTGGCTTCCGCCCATCTGTCCGCTGATTCTATCTTTATTGCGGCCGGCCATCTGGTCCTCCTTTAATTTTCTTCCGGCTAGCTGGCTTTGAGCCGGACCGGAAAGCTCATTGCCTAAAACATTCTGCCTCATTGCGTTTTCGTTTTGGTTGGGCATACAATTATTCGCTTCTCATCAGATTATCCTGAAAATTTTCATGCGACTCTACTTACGACTATATCACGCGCCATACATTCAGACCGCCTTAAACCCGATTTCCCCGATTTTCCGCCCTTTCTCATCGCTTGCCAGCCTGTTTATTATATCAAAAATTTTGGCAATCTGCTTATTATAGCCGCGCTCCATTTTTTCAATTTTATCCGCCAAATCTTTATAGGAATAAACCAGCTTTCTTATCTTAACGAATGTGCGCATTATAGTTATATTCACTTCTATCGCCTTCTTGCTTTTTAAGACGCTGGAAAGCATAGAGACACCCTGCTCGGTAAAAGCGTAAGGCAAATACTTTATATTTTTGCCTCTTTTAGACTTTGAGGTCACAATTTGTGACCTTGAATTTTGCGAATTTTCGCTAACTTTCTCGTTCAAGGTCACAATTTGTGACCTTGAACGATCTTCGATTATTATTCCCTCCCTTATCAAAAATTCTGTTTCCATCAACGTTAATTGAAACATAAAATCTTCCGGAAACCTTTCCTTATTTCTTTTTACCGCCTGATTCAAAACCTTAGTTGGCACACCGTACAACTCCGCTAAATCCTTATCAAGCAATACCTTTTCTCCCCGCATTAGAAGAATTCTTCCTTCTATCCTCTCGACGGGAATCAAGCTTGTCCGGCTGATTTTTCTATCGGCCATATTCATATTGTTTTCGTTCTGGTTGGGCATACATATTACTAAATCTCATGCATGAGCGCACCTTTATTATATCACGCACCACACAGTCAGACCGCCTTAAAGCCAATTTCTTCTCTACCCGCTTTTTCCTCGTCTCGCGCCAAAAGCCTTAGCGCGGCGAATATTTCCGTAATCTTCTTATCATGCTTTTTAATCCCTCTCTCCAATTCGTTAATTTTTTCCGCCAAAGCTTTATATGACAAAGCGAAATCCCGCAGTTTAATGAATGTCCGGATTATGGCTATATTTATCTCTACCGACCGTTCGCTTTTTAGGACGCTGGAAAGCATGGCAACACCGTGTTCGGTGAACGCATAAGGCATTTTTCTTGTGCCTCCCCAACTTGATGTCGCAATTTGCGACTTCAAGTTTGGCTTATCTTCGCTATTTTTACAACTTGATATGCCAATTTGGCACTTCAAGTTTTCAAATTCTTTCTTTGTTAATTGAAACATAAAATCAGAAGGAAAGCGTTCCGTATTGCGTTTTACTCCTCTATTTAATGCTCCTGTTTCAACCCCGTAAAGCAAGGCCAAATCCCGGTCAATCATAACTTTTTGCCCGCGAATCAGGTAAATCTTGGCTTTTATATTTTCGTATGGGATTATTTTAACCATGTCTTTCTATTCTCATAAAAAATTATCTTTCCGTTACAACCACCCACCCGTTATACGGCTGGTAGCTATAGTCGTTAATGCAGTTTTTGGCCCAAACCGGGGTATCGACATAATTTCCGCTCGCGTCAACCTTAAAGGAGCACCAGCCCCAGTTGTCTTTCACTTTTACTTTCGGCTGAACCATGCAGCAATCGGAATTAACCGGGCAACTCTCGCCATTTCCATCGCCTTTATAATTGCTGGCCGCTCCATTATTATTTCCGCAGTATATTTGATCACAGCCGATATCTCCGGCTTTGCAGGAATATTTTTTCTTTCTCATGTCCCAATAATCGTATAAATGGAAGAGCGAATGAGGACTGGAAGTAGCCTCGCGGTCATACATCTCGACTCCGGTAATAGTCGTTGATTCTTTGTCGCCCCAAATTACGCTAAGCATTACCATTGGCAGTTGTTGTGAGTCAACAAAAGAGTTAAAAGTCAAGTTCATCAATCCGTTCTTAGACCTTACGGCCTGGGAGGAAGCTTGCTTGTCAATCTTCAAATTTTTAATTTTGGGCGGTATGGAACAATAGTCGCAAGTCTTCGATGATCCCGCTTCGCACGAAAGACAGCTTCCGCTAACGCCGTCATACCCGGTGCATTTCATGGTAGTGGGATTAAAAGTCGGCCTGGTAGCGCTGGTACAATAGATTCTGGGAGGCGTCCAGGACGGGGAGGTAGCTTTCAGATACTTTTCCGATGTAGCGTCCCAAGTCCAAGCCCCGTAGCTTTTCGCGAAAAGCCGCTTAACATAGACAGGTGAAACGTTGCTACCCGCCCTGGCTTCATCGCTATCCGAATCCAGCATTGCCAGCTGATCCCACTCGTAGGGGTTGTCTTCATATCCCGTGGGCGGGACGACTGATCCAAAGGGTGGATAATCAGCGTCATAATCACATGTTTTGGAATTATTACTGCAATAAACTTTATATTTGCTTCCCTTGTAAGCGCGCGAACTCCAAAATTTATTTTGGCCGGTCGGAGTAACAACCTGAACAATATTTGCCGCGACATACATGGAAATTTTTTTTCGGTCTGTGGTTGCTGTTATATATTCTCCCGGACCGCAGGCGGCATGTATATAAGTTATAATCGGCGTGGCTTTTGACGGGCAATAGTAATCGGTTGTTCCATCCGAATAGATTGACTCAACTTTAGTACAATCTACCGCGGTTTCTGCGGCTGTGCCGAATTTAGGCTTACAACCCAAATAAGTGGTTTTTAGGGTATAGGAGCCGCCTGATTCGGAAAGCGAGTAGGAATAACCGTAAGCACTGCCCGAAGCTTCGCCCGGACAGACTTCTGACGCGCCACTATAAAAACTCACTAGGTTTTGTTTCTCCTCGTTTGCGCATCCCTTATTATCTCCAGGCGAATCGCAAGAAGCGCCGGTGTATTCAACTTTTGTTCCGACTTTAATCGGAATCAGCTCTTCAGTGTCGCAAGTATAGCGCTTAGTCATATTGGTCGCGTAATAAAGAGGATAGCGGTTATTATACCCGGCGCCTTCTTCAATGCCGTCGCCTTTTACTTTATCGACCGGCCACCACATAATGCAATTCTTCGTTGAGCCCGGCGAACGGTCAAATTGCAGGCAATATCCGGGCCAGCCTTTTTCCCTAACTCCCGAGTCGTTAAAATAATCGCAGGACAAAGAATCCGTTTCCGGGTAGAGGCGGCATAATTGGTGCATATTAAAGGTCGACGGCGTCTGGCTGGGATCATTTGCCCCTTCAAGCGCCGGACGAAGTCTAATATCGTCGATGTAGATATTTCCGGTGCAATCCCCGTCAGTCTGGCAAAGAAAATTGGGATCCGTCGTCATATCAACCGCGCCCAGCCACAAGGCTATGGTTCTGTGTTTAATTGAAGCGTCTTTAGAAACGGTCTTAAATTTTGTTACAACCGTATGCCACTCCAGCCCGGGAGAACTATAAGAATTGTCTATAAAAGCCTTATTATTCCAGTCGCTTGCGCTGTTTATGCTTATCATCGGATCATGTACCGTGACTACCGCCCTAATATCATGATGTTTGCCGTTGGACCTGAAATTCAAAGTGTTAATCTCGTAGCTCAAAATATATTCGGTGTCTGGTTCTACGTCTATCTGTTCCGAAACCGGACCAGTGCTGAATTCTTCGCTGGAGTATTTTAGAAAGCTCTCTCCTTCTACTGGATAGCCAATTCCGCCCTTGCCGCTTATACCGGCTTCCTGCTGGGCCGCGTAAGGGCTGGTTATTACCGAAAACAAGCTGGAAGACCAGCTTCCGGTAGCTGGCGTCCAGCCGGTCGGATATTTATTGGTTCCGTAGGTTTCAAAATTTCCGTTCGGCACCCAGGCCGCTTCTCCCACCTGCTTCATCTGGCCAAACGGATAAAACCCTCTCATTCTAAAATCACTGCTCGTCGAATCCAGCCCAACTTTCGCGTATCCGGAAACATTGGCATATTTCGCGATAGAGGCCGAGTTTCCGGCGATCGCGGTCTGCATACTTATAGTTGCGGGGCTGACAAAGCCGTTGCAATTGCCGGATTCGTCAAAAGAATTGCAGGTGCCGATATCAAAACAGCTTGTCTTTTCTTTTCCATTTTCATCCTTGGTTACGACCGAACTGCGGCAGGTGAGCCACTTGTCGCAGACCCGGTCAGGGGAAACTTTAATTATCTTGTTTGAATCCCAATTTCCCGGGAGTCCGGACTGGGGGGAAACGCTGGAGCTGGCGACCGTTAAGTCGGCGTCATACTGCAATTCCTCCAGGCCGCTTGATCCAAAAATTCTTTGGTTAAACAACACGCACCCTTTGTCGTAATTAATCAGCCCGTTACAGCTCGTATAATCAATCTTGTCCTTTAGCTGATAACTTATCATGGTATTTTTAACTACGACTTCATCCCCCTTTACCTTATTATATCTGATAACTTCGCAGCCTGTGTTGTCGGCCACGTAAAATAACTGGCTCTGATTGTGCTTTGTCTGCACTTCGGCTGCCTCGCTCAAGCTCGAATCCGTCCCTAGCGCGAAAATCTTTGCCTCGCAAGAGACTCCGACTTTAAACTCGCCCGAAGAAATTTGGTTGGCGCGGATTATGTAAAGAGTATTATTTTGCAGGGATATTGGCTGTTTCCAGGGCCCGCTTCCAATCCAGCCGTCCCCATTCGTTCCATTGCCGTCAATGTCCTGGAAGTCGCTATTGAAAACCAAATTGACCGAGGGCTTGCTCATCGGATCAATAAACTCGCCACAACCCGACTCGCTTGACGGGCAGATTCCGGCAAATCCGCTTTTTGTCTGGTCAATCTCCGCTCCGCCTTTGCCAAAGGTTCTGGGTTCTGTACCAGTATCGGTGCAATCATAGCTATTATCGTCTTCAACGCATTTATAATAACAGCTTTTTTCTATGCAAGCGCCTTTCCCGCCCAAGCAGTCGCTTTCTTCTTCACAGGCCGTTCCGGCGGCTCCGCAGTCTGAATCGGTTTGGCAAATTTGCGTTTCGCCGCTTTCGATTGTCCCGTTTGCCGTTACATCGTCACAGCGGTTAATTTTCTTTTTCCACCACTTCGTTCCCCCGGTCAAAGTTTTATGTTCGCAAACCTGGTCGCCGGGGTCTTTAAAATAACTATAGCTTCCGCTAGAGCTGGATTTCCATTGGTCGCATCCCTCGGCGTCTTTTGTACAGAGCGTGGACGAATATTCGTCCGGGTCGTTAACCAGGTAAGCAGCGGTATGGAGGGTCTGGCCTTCATAATTATAATTTTTACCGAGCTTTTGGCATCCTTTGTCTTCGGAATTGCAGTTATATTTGGAATTATAGACCGCGTAAATATAACTGTCGCCTCCAACTTTCACGCAGTCTGCCTTATCATTAACCGCGCCGGTCGTAGCGGTGCAATTGCCGTCGCCGTTAGCGTCATTCCAGATGCCGCCGCCAGCTTTAGAATAATTTTTCGTATCAATCATCAGCTCGCAGCCGATTGCCGATTCCTGGCATAACCGGGTAAAGCTCTTTAAATAGGCAATTTTTCCCGACTGGTCGGAATATTTGTCGCATGAAAGCATCTCCTGGGGCGAACAGCGGTTATTATAGCAAGTTTCTTTGCCTTCAGGATTATCAAGGGCGTTGTCGCAGGAAACCGGCGTTGTCCATGAATTCTTTATCAGGTAATACCGGTCGACGATTTCCACCAGCTTAACGTCGTCTATATAGAAATCCGAGGCGGCCGAAAAAATAATGCTTTCATCTCCCTGGACCTTGGAAAAATTATCGATATTATAGCGGTAAATTTTCCAGTCTCCGCCTTCGGCGGTCATTATATCTCCGGTCATCGGGGTAGTTGTTCCGTAGCCGTCAAGGAAATAAACGTTGATTTCCGCGGCTGAAGTTTTCGCCAAGAAAGTAAGCGTATAAGAATAACCGCTATGGAGAAGCGACTCGACGCTGGTGCCCGCCTTGGCGCCGTCAGTCCCAGCCTTAACCAAAAGAGACTTCCCTCCGACTTTTAAGGCGGTCGCGCTCGGCTCAATACTCGATCCGGAAAGCCCGTCCCAGCCGGTAAAATCTTGATCCTCGTCAAAGCTGTTAGCTAGAATCGTCCGCATATTACTGCCCTGATTGCCCGAGTATTCGCGGCAGCCGACTTGGGAATCCTGACAGCTTATTCCCTCGCCCGGAATGGCCGCGTATAAGCAAGACGCCTGGCTGACATTCCATCTGCCGCCATTCTTGCAATAAACATACTGCCCCTCTTCAAGCAAACAGCTTGACTTTCCTTCAGCCGCCGAATCAGAGCAGGCGGTAGCGCAGGCGCAGTAGTTCGAAGCGCTTCCGCATTGGTCCTCGCAATCTTCTTCTGAATATAAATTATTATTTTCGCTCCGGCGGTAAGGATGGCAATTATCCGAACAGGAAATCGTCGAGGTATATAGATGATAGGAAATTTCTCCAGCCCGGTTATAAAACTGCCGGCAATTGGAATTATATCTTCCATCGGTTATCGGCAAGCCGTAAGTATATTGGTTGCAGTCGCCCCGATCATCATAAGTGACGGCCGGATCGTTATTATAAACCGGAACGATTTGGTCGCTCGTATAAACGACGGGCGATTCATCCGGAGCGCCATTATCTTTTCCTGATTCATTGCTGTCAACCTGCAGATTAAAGACTTTCAGCTGGAAGCCTGACTCGCTTGAACCTTCCCAAGTATAAAATTCGGAGCAATTGGCTTTGGCGCTGGCCGGCACTTGGCAGGTCCCCCCGGTCGGGCAAACTTCGTTTTTACAGGGAGTAGCCAGGTCGCTTGAACAAACCAATTCCGGCTTAATGCACTGGCGGAGATAGGTATAATTCTGGCGGGCTTCTCCTTTTTTCTCGGCCTCGTCTAGGTTGGTGAATTGATCACAGCCGACCGCGGTGGCGGCGCAAATTTTAGCGCTTTTCGGAATAAAATATTCGTCGCGTTTCGAATCGAACTTGGCTTCTTTCTGGATATAGGTATCATAACCGACGCATTCGGCCGGGCACTGGTCGGTCTTTCGGACGCTGGCCGGTATGCTCCCGCCGTCCTTTACCGAAGTATACATATTGCAATCAACTTCATCTTCGTTGCAGCGGCGGGCAAAATTAGAACAGGCGGACGGGGCGCCGGACTTTAAGGAATAATCCGGAGTGGCTCCGCTTGAATTTTCATAGCATTCAGAAGCGTAATAGTCCGGCATAAATTTCTCATAGACTTTTCCGCTGGCCTGATAATCGCTGTATTCCGTAGCGGATGCGCCGAATTCCAGTTTGACGGCGTCAATTAAACAATCCGAACCGCTAAAGTCCTTTACGCCGATTTCCAGGCTGTTGGCTTCGCTGGCAAACCCATAATCTTCGGGAAAAGTATAGGTCAGGGTAAGCCTTTGCCAGCCGCTATTATCTGATATTAAATTCGAGGTTAAAAGCTCAAGGCTGTTATAATCATAAAAGCCGAATTTTCCTTCTGTCCCGCAATTTTTAGCCGACAATGAAAAGCTCAAGGTCCTGTCGGCCAGGGAATAATCGCTTAAGCCGATCGCTACCGGCTTTAATAACCCGCTTGAGTTAAGCTTTAAGGATTTGTTTTTGTCAGCCGCGCCGTCCGTCGATGCCGTTCCAAAACCGGACCAGCCGCCGACTGACAAGTCTTCTTCAAAGCTTGGATTAGGCAGTAAATTTACGCCGGCCACCTCGGTTGCCCGGATAAATTCGTGGCAGCCTTCGTTTGACTGGGTGCATTTAGCGGCGTTTTTATTCAAATAAACTTCTTTGCCGATTCCGCATTGCCAGCTAGCCGTACTACTAATGCCTGAAAGGCCTGTACAATACCCCCGGCAGCCGGCATTGGCTTCAGTGCATGAGCTAAAATCCAGAGTATTTTGCAGATAAGAAACCGAACTGCCGCTGTCGGACTTAAAGCTTTGGCAGGTATTATTTAACGGTTTGCATGATTTTGTGTTAAAATTCCAGGTTCTTCTTTCTTCGGTGCAGTAGCCGTAAGAATTGCACGATCCGTCGGTATCCTCGTCAACGCAGGTCTGCTCGTCAGCGCAATAATTATCGTTTCGAGATATCTCCACTTTGCTGTCGTCCCCGTCGCCGGACGTTTGGGACGATTCAATTTCCGGCCCCGCCCCTTCTTTCCGGCAATAATTTAAGGGGGCCTTTAACACCCAGCCCGGGTCAACCATCCCCCGGCACCATTTGCTGTCCATTTTACAGCTTCCGCTCTTCAGGCTTTTGTAGTCAACCGCGCTTACTTCATCAAAGCAGTAAACCATATCGCCTAAAGTGCAGGAACCGACGCCGGAATTTTTTGAAATATATTGAGCCGCCAATTCCCAGCCGACCGGAATAATCCTAAACTTTCTTAATATCACCATAGAGCGGTAAGGATAATCTTCATCCTTGTATTTCGGCTCGGCTTCAGCCGATCCGCCGGTCAAAAATCCGAATTTACCGCTGGATTTTAAGTATCCGTCTTTTATAGCCTCGGCGACTGTAAGGCGTTTAGTTATTGCCTGTCTGAACTTATCGGTTATTACGCAGTTGGTCGGTCCGGCTTTTGAAGGGTTGGCGCAGACAGTAAGCTCGCTTAAAATATTATAATCTCCCCGGACGCCGAAACTCGGTTCAGTCAAAGACCGGAATCGCGCCTCGGCCGCTTCTATGCCTTCAGAAGAGGTAAAATCAGCGTCCGGTTCAGTTACTTCAATATCCGCGGTATAGTCTGAAACTAATCCGCTCTTTAGCCATTGCTGCATTAACTTGCCTAAAAGAGTATTAATAAAAATATCAATCGCGTCAGCCGCCGTGCCGGTGAATACTGTCTGTCCAAAAGTGGATTTCTCCCAAGCAGCCGCCTGCATAGTCCTTACCGTTTCAGCTGGAGTTTTAATCCATTTACTTATCTTTTCCGTAACCGCTTTCATTCCGTTTGCCTCGTCTCTAGTTTTTTCTTTGCTCTTGACGTATCCCGTGATATATTCCGTACTCCCGGCATTCATAATCAAAGCAATTCCAAGGTCGTTTTCATAGGGATTGAACATGTTCTGAAAGTCACTTAAGAAAGTTTCACTAGATAGTTTTTCCTTCCAGTTCTTGGCCATGGTAGAGAATGAACACTTTGGTTTGCTCCAGGTTTTGTTATAAAGTCCCAAGGCAATTTTTATTTTTACCGATATATTCGGATCACAGACGTTAAAGCCTTTCCACCAGCCGGTTGTATTGCCAATACCGCTTATCATTTTCTCCAAAAACGCCCCGGCGGCGGCATCGCCGGCATCAGCGATAAAATCCTCCCAACTGCTTTGGAAAAACATTGATCCCTGGCCCGTATCGCCGGTAGCGAGATAAGTCGCCGATTCGTAAGCGAATTCATTTAAAAAAGAACCCAATGCCGCTTTAAAAGCCGCTCCGCCGACCTCTTTTAAAAGATTCCACTTCTCATCCCATAATTTCTGCCACGACCAAATCGTTGGCTGATTGGATTTTATACCCATTAGTGTTTTTAGTTGTGCGCTCAAAGATCGATTTGCCTGCTTATCATCAACAGATACTGCTGATGGATCTGAAGTTTCACCATTAGTGCCAACCCATCCACTTCCGTAACCCTCCGACTGCGCGCTTGCAATTTTTACATTTTTAATACAAAATAATCCTACAATAACAAAAACAATAAAAAGAATTAATACTGCCTTACTGGAACAATTATATTTATTTTCTACGCGCCTCTCAGTCATTTTATTAAAATATGAAAACTATAATAACTTCAAATAGCTACTACTACTGGCTCATCACTTCCCCAAAACTCTTAATCAATTCATCGTCGCTTATTTTATCTAATACTGATTTTTGCATGCCGTGGTCGATTAATAATTGCCTTAAAGTTTTGGCGTCGATTTGTCCGCTGGTTAATTGCTGAAGAGCGTCGCTACCCGTATTTGAATTGGTTTGCTGGCTGGCCTCATTTTGCACCGCTGGGCTTAAAGCATCCAACTGCTGGGACATCTGCTGAAGAGTTTCCAGGTTGACGCTATTGGGCGTCGAACTGGCCTGGGTTTGGGCGCCGGAAGATATTGAACTTTTGTAGCAAACTTTTCCTTCCGGACAATTCGGATCAGTCCCGTTTTTTACTTCAACCCCGTCTAAAATCCCGTCCGAATCGCTATCTTCCAAATAAGGCGAAGTCTGGTAAATATAGAGCTCGTCATAATCGTTTAAGCTGTCATGATCGGTGTCGGCGGATTTCTGCCTGGCGACTGTTTCCGGGCAGTCCGGTCCGGAACAGGCGCTCGTCGCGGCGTTATCAGCGGTATCGGTTTCGCCGTTATATACAAAAGGCTGGGTCAAACTTTTTTTAAACTGGACCGTCCATATAACAACCACGAACAACGCAAAAACGGCCAAAACCGCTACGGCTATCTTTTGGCCTTTGCCTAATTCTGGCGGCCGCGGCGGTTGGTTACCCTGCGGATCGCCATATTGGCTATTTTCCGGGTCTGGTTGCATGGGGAAAATAGTAATTGCTTTCGCAATGCGTATATTTAAATTTTTGGTCTTTTTGAGCCGCTGTTCTATAACCTATCCATTGCCGATATTATACCATAAACTTTCCTAACTCACCAAATAGTTTTACCCAATTTTCTATAGTCAGTCCTTCAGCCCGGATTTTAGGGTTTAAGCCAACTGCTTCTAACCCGGCTTCGGCCTCTTCGGCATTGATCTGCAGTCCGGCCGCCAGGTTGTTCTTTAGCATTCTTCTTTTCGAGCTAAAACCGAATTTTGCCAGCCGGAAAAATTTTCTTTCATCAATTTCTATGCGTTCTGGCCGGCTATCCAATTTTATAATCGCCGAATCCACTTTCGGGCTGGGCCAAAAATTCCCTTTGGAAACCTGCCTTATGATTTTCGGCAGAGAGTAAAATTGGACCGAAACCGCGAGCATGCTCATTTTAGGCGGCTTAGCAACAATCCTCTGCGCTACTTCTTTTTGAAGCATCAAAGTCAAAGACTCGGGCCGCGCTTTTTCTTCCGACAAAAATTTCCTTAAAAAAATCGAGGTGATATTGTATGGCAGATTGGCGACTACCTTGTAGTTTTTGTCTTCCAGCTTAAGGTCCCCGGCTTTCAGAGTTAAAATATCTTTATTAACCACTTCGACGTTTTTTACGTTATGCATATTCAGCCCATCCCTTAGAACCTGCGCCAGTTTGTCGTCCAGTTCAACGGCAATTACCCGTTTTGCTTTTTTTGCCAGTTTGGCGGTAAGGAACCCGAGTCCCGGCCCGATTTCCAAAACAACGTCGTGCGGCTCTAAATCGGCCGCTTGGATAATATCGTCATATATCTTTTCCGAGATTAAAAAATTTTGCCCCTTTGATCGCGAAGGGACAATATCATAAAGCTCGCAAAGATATTTTATTTGGGGAGTTAAATTCATGCCCGGCGTTTGGCGAATTATTTAATCTTATCCTTAAATCCTGCTATAATATACCTGAACCAGTCAAAAACCCGATCAGTATTATTCTTCGCCACTCCCGGAATCCCAATTACCCAAGGATAGGCGTTGGATGAACCGCAGTAAAGGTATTGCATGCCCATCGTCGGAGTCGTGCCTCCGCCTTTATAGACAAAACCTTTTGGCACGGCGAGAAAAGTCGTTCCCTGCTGGCTCTGGGTATCTAATTCGGTGTAGCCGGCGCAGGCTGTCTCAAAAACCGGAGTTACCAAGGGGCAGGAAGCCTCGCAAGTTACCGGATAATTAGCCGGAGTATCCAAGACGCAGGGCATTACCTTGGTTATGTTCCCGCCATCCTGGACCGCGCAGCTTCCTCCGGCGTTAATTTCCCGGACAAATTTTCCCCATCGGTAATAATCATAAACTATATACCCGGACGCGATTATAATCAGGGCGGAAAATATAAATAAGCTTTTTCTAACTTTTGTCATACGCCAATTCTTTACTCTTTAATTATATCAAATTTGGCGATTCAAGTCATCCTGGGATTCCAAAAATATGAAAAATCACTTGCTGATAATATTCGCTCTCCTGGCGTTGATGATTCCAGTCCAAATATCGGCTGAAAATAATTTAGCCGGAAGGCTGAAAGGTTATTTTTTAATCCAGGCCGAAAGCCATGGCGAGCTTTGGTATCTTAATCCAAAAGACGGAAAAAAATATTATCTAAACGGCCTAACTGATATAAATAATAACCTTTCCAAATTTTCCATAGGCATCAAAGACAAAGACTTGGAAAAAATCCCCCTGGGGCTAGGAGACTTTTATAAAGATATTAAGGACTCGGACGCGGACGGCCTTTCGGACGGCCTTGAAGCAAGCCTAAAGACCGATCCTTATAATAAGGATAGTGATAATGACGGATATAATGATAAAGAGGAGGCTGTAGGCGGCTATTCGCCCTTGGGTAAAGAAAAAGTTTCCTTTAATCCCAGCTTCCTAATAGAAAATTCGGGCAAAATATTTATCCAGGCTGAAAATCATGGCGAGCTTTGGTATCTTAATCCAAAAGACAAAAAGAGATATTTTTTTGGATCTTCTCCGCTGGCTCTAAAGGTTATAAAAGGCCTGGCCCTGGGAATAAAAAATACGGATATTGACAGAATTCCATCTGTCGGCGAAGAAGATAAATCTTCCGGCGACTCATTTTCTTCGGACAGCCGCGATACTATCGATTCAGCCGCGAGCGCTATCCGTTCAGGCAGTTCTTCCGCCATCAGCTATTTTACAAGCGAAGCCCAAACCCCGGTAAAATATACTCTTGACAAACTGGATAAGGAAGGCCGGCTGGCCCTGGGAAACACTCTCTCGGCCTCGGCCTTAACCAGTTCAAAAGAAGCTGAAAAAATCTATACTTCCGAAGTCTATTTTAACGGTGAAAAAACCAAAGTTAATTTCAAAGTAAAAAAGGTAGGCAAAAAATGGCTTTTGGCCAATTTATAATAGCGCCCTTTTTGGGGCGCTATTGATATTCCCATCTTTAAAATAATTTGGATTAGATTTCTAATTTGTTAATTTTTTCGGCGCGAGCTTACTGCTATTTCGCTACAATACTAACCAGCTTTCCTTTAACAAAAACAACTTTTTCGATCTTTTTCCCTTCGACCCACTTTTTCACATTCGCGCTTTCCTGCGCGATTTTTTTTGCCTCTTCCTCGGAAATATCGGCGGCGGCGGAAATCGTGTCGCGCACTTTCCCGTTGACTTGCACGACGAGTTCGATTGTTTCATCTTTAATAAGCTCCGGATCAAACTTCGGCCACTCTTCCTTAAATATGCTTTCCGCGTGCCCGAGCCCATTCCAGAGTTCTTCGGTCAAATGCGGGGCAAACGGCGATAAAATTTTTAACAGCGCCGCGTATTGGCCTTTAGTTATATTTTCCGCGTCAGACATATGGTTGACCAGAATCATCATCTGGGCAATGCCGGTATTAAACTTAAATGATTCAATATCTTCGCCGACTTTTTTTATGGTTTTGTGGAGTAAGTTATCAATTTTATTTACATCACTGCCTGCGTTATCATCACCAGCCTGCGCTCCCTTTCCGCTTTCCGCATCCTTGCCTCCGCCAGCCTTTCCATCAACTTTTTCTTTCAACTTCCACACCCGTTCTAAAAATTTCCTTCCGCCGATTAGTCCATTCGTCGACCAAGCGACCGGCTGGGAAAACGGCCCCATAAACATTTCATAAACCCGCATAGCGTCCGCGCCGAATTTTTCTACCACCTCGTCCGGGTTAATAACATTATTCCAGCGCTTAGACATTTTCCGTCCGTCTTCGGCAAGTATTAATCCGACATGCTGAAGGCGGGTGAAAGGCTCGTCATAACTAACCGCGCCGATATCGAATAAAAATTTGTGCCAGAATCGGGCATATATTAGGTGGCGCGTCGCGTGCTCGGCGCCGCCGACGTAAAAATCGACCGGCGACCAATATTTCTCTTTTTCTTTATCTACCAGCGCTTCGTTATTACGCGGATCAATGTAGCGAAGGTAATACCAGGATGACCCGGCCCATTGCGGCATAGTATTGGTCTCCCGCTTAGCCGGGCCACCGCATTTCGGGCATTTTATTTCCACCCATTCCTTTATATTCGCCAGCGGAGATTCGCCGGTTCCGGTCGGTTCGTAATGCTCAACTTCCGGCAAGGTAACCGGCAGTTCGGAAACGCCCACCCAGCCCGGATTAATAATTTCTCCGGCGGTAAACCCATTTATTTTTTCCGCCTTTTCCTTAATTCCCGCATGTTTTATTTTTTCCACCACATCAGGATGCTCAAAAACATATTTTTCCACTTCAGCCTTGCAATGCTCGCAGTAAACGAGCGGGAACGGCTCACCCCAATATCTTTGCCGGGAAAATACCCAGTCTTTAATTTTGTAGCTGACTGTCCGCCGGCCCCAGCCTTTTTCTTCAATATAATCCATTATCTTTTTCGTTGCGGCATGAATATCAAGGCCGTCTAAAAATTCGCTATTAATCATAACGCCTTCTTCTTCCTGCACTTGTTCCGGTTTCGTGATCGGCGAGGCATCACCATCTTTTCCCACAACAACTCTTATCACGTCGAGTCCCATGGCCTGGGCAAACTCAAAATCGCGGATGTCATGGCCCGGCACGCCGACAACAATTCCGGTTCCGACCGAGGCTAAGACAAAATCGCCGACATAGATCGGCATGCGTTTTCCGGTAAGATTATTGATTGCGGCCCAGCCAGTTGCTACTCCGGTCTTAACACGGCCTTCGCTTATTCTCTCAATCTCACTTTTATTTTTAGCCTCTTCAACATACTTGGCCGCTTCTTTTTTATTAGGGAACTTATCGAGATTATTGGTTACAAAATCGCTGTCCGGCGCGGCTACAATAAAAGTCGCTCCAAAGTTAGTGTCCGGACGGGTGGTGAATACCGATAATTTTTGGTCCAAGCCTTCAATTTCATAATCGATATCAATTCCCTCTTTCCGCCCGATCCAATTTTTTTGCATTACCTTAATCGACTCTTCCCAGTCCGGTAATTTTTCCAGGTCGTTAAGCATCCGATCGGCGTAAGCGGTAATTTTTAAAACCCACTGGCGTATCGGCTTTTTTTCGACAACAGACCCGCATCGTTCGCATCTTCCATTCTCCAGGTCTTCATTCGCCAAACCGGTTTTGCAGGACGGGCACCAGTTAATCGGCTCGTTGGATTCATAAGCCAGGCCGCGGCGAAACATCTCTAAAAATATCCACTGGGTCCATTTATAAAATTCCGGGTCAGTAGTATTTATTTCCCGGTCCCAGTCATACGTAAACCCGAGTTGTGCGAGCTGGCGCTTAAAAGTCTCAACGTTTTTTTCCGTAGCAACGCGCGGATGGGTTTTATTTTCCAAAGCGTAATTTTCCGCCGGCAAGCCGAAAGCGTCCCAGCCCATAGGATGCAAAACATTATACCCTTGCATCATCCGCATTCTCGCGTACACATCTGTAGCAATGTATCCCTTGGGATGGCCGACATGAAGTCCGGCGCCCGAAGGATACGGAAACATGTCCAAAATGTAGTACTTAGGCTTTTTTTCATCATCTCGTCCCCCGACGCTCTCGCCAGTCTTATAAATCCCCCATTCTTCCCATTTTTTCCGCCATTTTGGCTCGATCGCTTTATGGTCGTATTTCATAATTCTTAAAAATTTTAATACAAAAATATTATGCTCCTAATATTAAGCTAATTTTTGAGAATTTTCAAGAGCTTATTAAGAGATATGCCAAAAAAGCTTTTTTATTTTACCGTCTTCTTTATTATCAACTCCTGCAGCTTTTTTACGCTACCGCCGGAAACTTTCATTTTCGCGCGCTTTTTATTCTTTCGCTTTTCATGTTTTTTTTCCAGGGCGGCTAAAAGGCGGTCATGTTCGCCCCCATTTTGTTTGTTCATAAGGAAAATGGTATAATCAACTTAACTTCTTTTATTATAATCCAAGATAGGATAGCCGACAAATGGGGAAAAAAGCGGTAAAAATAATTTTTCTTTTCGCATTTTTTTTAGTGCTGGCTTTTTCCGTTGCTTTCGGCCTTTACGTATTCAGAATCTATCGCGACGCGAAGGCCGATCTTAAAAATCAGTCCCAAAAAATCCAATTAAGCGGCCCAAAATACGAGATCAATACCAAGGGCGATTATTGGTTCGGCTCAAACAATCCTAAAGTGACCATAATTGAATTTTCCGATTTTGCCTGTCCCAATTCAAAAAATTCTTTTTCGACGATCCGCGAACTGGTAATAAAATACAATAAAGACGTAAAATTGGTTTTTAAAGACTACCCGCAGTTTGACGAATCCCTGGATTTAGCCAATGGCGCCCGCTGCGCCGGGGAGCAGGGCCTGTTTTGGCTGATGCATGATAAATTATTCTTAAACCAGGGAATAAATACCGCCGCCGGAATACTCGAAGCGGCCCGGGAAATCGGCGCGGATACCGGCCGGTTCCAAACCTGCTTTGATAGCTTAAAATACCAGGAATTAATCAAAAACGACGCCCAGGAAGGGCAAAGAATTTCCCTGTCCGGAACGCCGACTTGGATTATTAACGGATATATGGTATATGGAGATATACCCTTGCCGATTTGGGAAAAGCTAATTAACCAGATGATAGAATAATTTATACCAGAAAAAATTTATATGATACAAGTACGCATTCATGGCCGGGGCGGACAAGGGGTGGTTACTTCAGCCGAACTAATCGCCGTCGCCGCTTTTTTGGACGGCAAAGAAGCGCAAGCCTTTCCCTATTTCGGCGTGGAGCGCCGGGGCGCGCCGATTATGGCGTTCGCGCGGATTGACTCGAAGCCGATCCGGTTAAGGGAGCATGTATATCATCCGGATATAATTATTGTCCAGGACGCGACGCTTTTGGGCGCGGTCAATTTGTCCGAAGGCGCGGCCGCCAAGGCTATAATGATTGTAAACACGACGAAACTTCCGGAAGAAGTCAGCCGGCTGGCCGGTTTTCCCGCGAGCAGCATCCACACTTTTGACGCGACAAAAATCGCCCTGGATACGATCGGGAGGAACATTGTAAACACGGTAATTCTCGGGGCGCTTTCAAAAATTGCCGGGGTCATTAGCTTAAAATCTCTTGAAGCGGCGATTAAGGAACAGCTTGAATCCAAGGGCCCGGAAGTGGTAAAAAGAAATATAGCGGCTATTGAAAAAGCCTACGCGTCGATTAAATAAACATGCATCCGGCTAAACCGCATTCATTAAATTATTTATGAAGCTTCCGATATCAGTCAAACCCAATTCAACTATCAAAAACAAAACCGGCGCCTGGCGGACTTTTAAGCCTGGCGTTGATTTGGAAAAATGCACCGGTTGCGGGATTTGCACCCGGCTTTGTCCCGAAGGAATAATTTCTCTGGAAAATACAGACGCAAAAAAAGTTAAAACAGCTCCAGGCGCGGCCGCTCCCGCCAGCGCCGTTTCCCGGCCCAAAGCCAAAATCAATTTTGACTACTGCAAGGGTTGCGGGCTCTGCGCGAGAGAATGCCCGTTTAAAGCCATAGATATGGAGCTGGAAGATAAATAATCCGCGCATCATCATGATTCATGCGATTGCCGAATTGCAAGTAATTACCATTAAATAATTTATAAATTGGAAATTGATAATTGAAAATTTCTTATATGCGGCAAATACTAGAAGGATCAAACGCGATTGCCCGGCTGATAAAAGACATTAGCCCGGGCGTGGTTTCGGCTTACCCGATCACCCCCCAGACCCACATCGTTGAAGACCTGGCAAAATTCAAAGCCGACGGCCAGGCCGGTTATGAGTATGTCCGGGCGGAAAGCGAATTTTCGGCGGCGTCAATCGTCGCCGGGGCGTCAGCTACCGGCGTGCGCACCTATACCGCTACCAGTTCCCAAGGCCTTTTGCTTATGTGCGAAGTGGTTTTTAATATTGCCGGCATGCGCCTCCCTGTTGTTATGACCGTGGCGAACCGCGCTATTTCCGCGCCGATTAATATCTGGAATGACCAGTCCGACGCGATGGTGGTCCGGGATGCCGGCTGGATTATGCTTTTTTCGGAAAATATCCAGGAAACAATCGAACAGCATCTTCTGGCTTTTAGGGTCGCGGAAAAATTAAAAATTCCGGTTATGGTTAATTTGGACGGATTTGTTTTAACCCATACTTTTGAGCCGGTGGAGCTTCCGGACAAAAAAACCATAAAAAAATTCCTCCCTGATTACCGGCCGAAAGCTGGAGAATATCTTGATCCGGCTAATCCGGTTACTTTAGGCGCATTAGCCACGCCGGACGATTACATGGAAATACGGGAAGATTTAAGCAAGGACGTTCTAGGCTCCGCAACCGCCTTAGCCGAGGAAGGCGCCCGGCTGGCAAAAATTCTTAATTCTTCCGGCAGTCATTCGTCGGCCAACCCTTTTGTCGAATATTACGGCCCTAAAAATCCTAAAATTATTTTAGTGGCCCTGGGTTCGGTCATAGGGACAATGAAAGAAGCGGCGGATGAGATCAATTCGAAAAAATTCGGCTTTGGAAATAAAGTCGGAGTATTAAAAATTAAATGCTTCCGCCCCTTTCCTCATAAAGAGATCGCGGATATTTTAAAAACTGCCAAGCAGGTTGCTGTTTTAGACAAGTCCATTTCTTTGGGGCATCTCGGCCCCCTGGCATCCGACATCCGTTCAATCAGCCTCGCGGGAAAAACCCAAATTAAAAGCTTTATCGCCGGTTTGGGCGGCCGGGACATAACCCGGGCGATGATAAAGAAAATAGCGGCCGATTTTCCTAAATCGAGTGTTGACGGGCCTAACTTTGTCGGATAAAATTTGTCTGCGCCTAAGATATAATCTTGTTCGTCCGCACGCTGTCAGCGTGCGGACTCCCTCGCTTTAATTATTTCTGATGAAATAATCTAATTCGCTAGTCCCGCATTTGCGGGGATCACTCACTTCAGTTATGAAAATTGTTTCCATTGCCAGTGAAGTGGCGCCTTTTTCCAAGACTGGCGGTTTGGCGGACGTAGCCCGCAGCCTGCCAAAAGCGATTAAAAGGCTCGGCCATGAAATAATCGTAATCACTCCGCTTTACGGCAAAATAATTGCCAAAGAAGAGTATGATTTAAAGCTGATTTTCGAAGGCGTCGGGGTAAAAATCGACAAGGAAGAATTTAAGATAAATTTTTGGAAGGGCTTTTTAATGGAAGACCTTCCAATTTATTTTGTCGAAGAGCCGAATTTTTTTTCCAAGCGGGAAAAGATCTATGGCGGAAGCCGCGAGAATGCCCGCTTTTTGGTTTTTGATATAGCCGCCCTGAAACTTTTAACCCTTTTAAAATTCAAGGCTGATATTATCCATTGCCACGACTGGCATACCGGCCTGATTCCCTATTATTTGAAAGCCGACTTCAAATTATCTTCCTCATTAAAAAAAGCCAAAACCGTTTACACCATCCATAACCTGGCTTTCCAATTCGGCCAAAACTGGTGGGAAGTGCCGGCTGAAAAAAAAGATTACGGCAAGAGCAAAATTCCGAGATTCGCTTCGCCGGATTTGGAATACGTGAATTTCGCCAAACGGGCGATATTAAACGCTGACGTCATTAACACCGTAAGCGAACAATACCGGGAAGAGATAATGACCAAAAATTTCGGCCAGGATCTCCATAGGATTCTAGCTAACCGGGAAAACCGGCTTTTCGGCATCATCAACGGCATTGATTACAACGCCTACAATCCGGTCAAAGACGGCACCTTGGTTAAAAACTACAACACCAAGACCATCTACCGCAAAAAGGTCAATAAAGAATTCCTGCAAAAAAAACTGGGTCTGGCGGTTAACCGCGAAATTCCGTTAGTTTGCGTAACCTCGCGGGTAACCTTTCAAAAAGGCTTCCAGCTGATCGTAAAAATTCTTGACCAGCTCTCCAGGCTTGATGTCCAGCTGGTGGTTATGGGCGACGGCGAGAAAGAATACATCAGCCAAATTAAAAGCTTCCAAAAAAAATATCCGAAAAAATTCGCCTGGCTGCCTTTTGACCAAAAATTAGAAAACTTGGTTTATGCCGGTTCAGATATGTTTGTCCTGCCTTCTTTCCACGAACCCTGCGGAATCAACCAGCTGATTGCCATGCGCTACGGATGCGTGCCGATTGTCCGGAAAGTGGGAGGGTTGTACGATACAGTGGAAAATTATGATATAAGAAAAAATCAAGGCACCGGGTTCAGCTTTAATAATTTTGATACCTATTCCCTGTACGGCGCGCTTCTTATCGCTTTGGAAATATATAAAAACCGGCCGATGTGGCGCTCTATTGCCGGACGGGCGATGAAGCAGTCGAGTAGCTGGGAAATACCGGCCAAAAAATATATTACCTTATACCGCAAAGCATTGAGCTTAAAAATTACCGAGCAAGCCTTTAAGCCGGTTGCGGCCAAACCGCGCCAGGGATTATTGGGTTAGGCATCGCGCCTTTAATACCTTCCTAACCAGACATTTATGCTTTGGATAAATTTCCTCCATTTCTACCAGCCCGCCAATATTGAAAAAGAAAAAATTATCGAAGCGGCGGAAAAAAGTTATTTTTATATCCTGGATTGCCTTGAAAAAAATCCGAAAGTAAAATTCACCATAAACCTGTCCGGCTGCCTCCTTCTCCGTTTTGACGAAGATCTCAAATACCAGCCGCTAATCGAAAGGTTTGCCCGGCTTTTTTCAAGGGGCCAGCTGGAAATCGCCGGAACCGCCGCCTACCATCCCCTTTTGCCCTTAATCCGCGGTAAAGTTGCGATTGAACAGATAAAAGAGCAGGAAAAAATTTTAAAAAAATTTTTTGATTGCCCGAGGCCGAGGGGATTTTTTTTCCCCGAGATGGCCTATTCGCCGGAGGCGGCAAAAATGATAAAAAGGCTCGAATATGAATGGATAATTTTAGACGAAATTTCGGCCGGGCAAGGGCTCGGGAAAATTGATACGTCAAAAATTTATTTGGACAAAAACAGCGGGCTGAAAGTTGTTTTCCGCAACCGGCGCCGGTCATCCGGCTACATCCCTAAGCACCTACTCGAAGACTGGGGAAAGCTTGAGGGAAAAACCCTGATTACCGCGACTGATGCCGAGCTTTACGGCTTAAAACACAATGATCATTCAAGGAATTTTGCAAAATTATTGAGCCATGATAAGCTTAAAACCGCTTCTATTTCCGAGTATATTGATTGCCAAAAAGAGCCGCCCGAGGAACTAAAAATTGTCTCTTCATCCTGGGAAACAACCGCGGAAGAATTAAAAAGAGGCGAAGCGTTTTCCCTTTGGTCCGGAAGCGACAAAATCCACGTTAAACTATGGAAGCTCGCTAATTTGGCCCAAAAGCAATATTTAAAGCATAAAAGCGAGGCTTCGGCGCCTGAACCAGGCGCCAGCTATTGGTCTTATTGGCATTTAGCCCGGGGGCTCTCAAGCTGCGGCTTTTGGTGGGCCTCGGGAAAAGATTTTAGCCATTCTTTCGGGCCTAAAGCCTGGAGCCCGGATGAGGTTGAAAAAGGCGTAAACGAGCTTACGCGCTCAATCCGTTCGCTGGAAAAATTAACTGATTTAAAGACCAAATTGAAAGCCGAAAAAATGGCTTTGGAAATTAAAAAGCTAATTTGGGAAAAGCATTGGAGAGGAGAATAAGCTAAAAATCCGCCTTGGATTAAAGGCAATAAAATAAAAATGGTTATGAACAAGATTTACAATTTGCTGGACGAGCAATTAGTGGCCGATTTATTTAGAAAAAAAGTTCTGCCGCTTTATCCGGCTTTTCGGTCAATCGAAAAAATTACTATCAATCCGATTAAAAAAAATATCTGGAATAAAGCTTATCATGTTGTCTTTGAATACGAGACAATTTTCAAAAAAAATAGCGGGGAAACGGTAAAACTGCTTATTTACACGTCGGCGCATAGCGCGGAACCGAGAAAAAATGTTTTTACGGCTTTATCTTTTTTATGGGACTCCAGTTTCTCCGACGGCAATTTCACTATTCCCCGGCCGCTTTTTTTCGAGTCCGAGTATAACGCTGTTTTTTACCGCGGAGTCAGGGGAAAAAACCTTTACTATTACATTCAATCCAAAAATTTTGCCGAAATCGAAAGCCTGGTCAAAAAGACCGCCCTTTGGCTGGCTAAGCTCCACCGCCTTCCAGCCGGGGCGGCCCAGAATTTCAACGAAATAAACAGCCGGGTGGAAACTATAATCCCGGGGCGGAAAGAAACGCTAAATTTAATTCGCGACCGTTACCCGGACCAGCTGGCTTCAGTAGCCAAATGCTACGAGGCAATAATAGGGCGCGAGGAAAAACATCTGGATGAGACAAAAGCCAGGTGCCTAATCCATGGGGACGCCCATTCAGAGAACGTTATCCGGGTCAGTGAAGAAAAAATCGCCATGATCGATTTTACTGATATCTGCCTGGGCGATTTCGCCCGCGACTTGGGCGCGTTTATCCAACAGCTCGAATATAAGTGCCGGAAAAAATTCGAGGACGGCGGATATATTGAAAAGCTAAAAAAAATATTTCTCGACGCCTATCTTCATGAAACGAACCTTAAATTAACGCCTGATTTAGCGGAAAGGATAAAAACTTATTATTATTGGACCAGTTTTCGAACCGCGATTTTCCTTTTCCTTTTCCATAACCCCCAGCCCCAAAAAGCCAAAGAGCTCTTAGCTAAAACGATGGCCGGACTGGATATTAACTAAATCCATGGCAGTTGATACCCGTATTTATGACCAGCGTTTTTTTGACCGGACTCTAAAGCTTGAGGAGTCTTCGGCTAAAGCCGTGGTTAATATTCTAATTAAGCGCTTCCGGCCTAAATCAGTTATCGACATCGGCTGCGGAATCGGGATTTATTTGAAGGAATTCGAAAAAAAAGGAATTGGAATATCGGGCTATGATGGCGCTCCGGCGGCAATAAAAAATTCACTAGTTGGCGATAAAATTAAATATCACGACCTTGTCAAACCCCTTAGATTAAGCCGAAAATTCGATCTTTGCCTTTGCGTCGAAGTAGCCGAACATTTGCCCGAAACTTGCGAAAACACCTTGATAAACAGCCTGGTCCGGCTTTCAGACACGCTTATTTATACCGCCGCCACGCCCGGCCAGGGAGACCTGTTAATCGGGCATATTAACGAAAGGCCGCATGCCTACTGGAAAAAAAAACTTAAGGCTAGCGGCTTCACGTATAAGACAAAGCTCACCGGAGTGGTCCGGAAAGAAATGGCGGAGAAAAAAGCGGTTTGGTGGGTAGCTAAAAATTTAATGGTATTCCAAAAAAATGAAAAAAACATCACCCGTTAAAAACAGCCGGCGGATTAAAATCCTTTTTCTTTCAGCCGAAATCGCGCCTTTGGCCAAAGTCGGCGGATTGGCTGACGTTTTGGGCGCCCTGCCTAAGGCTCTAGACAAAGACGTCTGCGAGATTAGGATGTGTCTGCCCTTTTACGGCTGTATTGATATAAAAAAATATCCGGTTAAACTCATTACTAACAATTTATCCGTTCATCTTAATAATAAGAAAGAAAAATTTTCCCTCTATAATACGTATCTTCCGGGAACGAGAATTCCTGTATACTTGATCAAGCATTATTTTTTTTCTTCCAAAAAAATTTATATGTCAGAGAAGAAAAATAATGAGTCGGTAAACGTTCGGCGTTTTGCCTTTTTCACCCGCGCCTCGCTCAAAGCCATGGAATTTTTATTCTTCCAGCCCGGGATCATTCACGCCCATGACTGGCATACTGCCTTGGCTCCGGACATGATTAAAGACAGAAAAAAAATTAACCGCTTCTATAGCCGTACAAAAATTTTGTACACCATCCACAACCTGGCGAATCAGGGAAAAACCGGCGGAAAAAATTTCATGGCCGAAGGCATACTCGGAGCCAATCTCGTAAACACAGTTAGCCCGGCTTATGCCAAAGAAATTTTAACCCATGAATTCGGTGCCGGGCTGGAAAAAAAACTGCAAAAAAAGAAAAAATCCCTTTCCGGAATTTTAAACGGAATTGATACGGCCGAATATAACCCGCAAATAGACCCGCTTGTCCGATACCATTTCACGTCAGGTTCCATCCGCGAAAAAATAAAAAATAAATTATTTTTGCAGAAAAAACTCGGCTGGAAACCGGATAAAAAAATCCTTTTAGCCGGCGTCGTAACGCGGTTGACCGGGCAAAAAGGCATTGAACTTTTTACCGAGAAGCTAATCAGTCAGGTTAATTCCATAAAAAAGCCCTGGCAGATTGTATTTTTAGGGACCGGAGAAAAAAAATACGAAAAACAGCTAAAAAATCTGGCGAAAAAATACCCGAAAAATATAAAAACCCTGATTCGTTTTGATGAAAAGCTGGCCCGCCAAATCTACGCCGGCTCGGACCTGTTCTTAGTCCCGTCAAAATTCGAGCCTTGCGGCTTAACCCAGATGATTGCAATGCGTTATGGCAGTATTCCAATAGTCCGCGCCACCGGCGGACTAAAAGATACCGTTAATCCCGGCGTGGGATTTAGCTTTAAGAATTATACGTCCGAAGCCCTGGCCCACGCCTTGATTAAAGCTTTGGACAGGTACTATAATAAACCAGGCCTGTGGAAAAAATTACAGCTTAACGGCATGAAAAAAGATTTTTCCTGGAAAAAATCGGCTGGTGAGTATTTGAAATTATACAAAAAACTAACATGAAAATATTAGGCATTGAAACGAGTTGCGATGAAACCGCCGCCTCGGTAGCCGAGGGAAAGGGTGAAAAAGTTACCATTCTCTCAAATATCATCGCATCGCAAATCGGCATATTTAAAAAATACGGCGGCGTTATTCCGGAAGTGGCGGCGCGGGAACATGTCCTAAAAATATTGCCAGTTATAAACGAAGCTTTGGCTAAGGCGAAAATAAAAAGGCCGGACGCTTTAGCGGTTACTATTGGCCCGGGATTAGTTACATCCTTAATGGTTGGCGTCGAAACCGCTAAAACTTTAGCCTATGCCTGGAAATTGCCCTTGGTAGCGGTTAACCACATTGAAGGACATATTTACGCCAACTTCATCAACAACCCTAATATCAAATTTCCAGCCTTAATACTTACCGTATCCGGCGGGCACACGCAGTTGGTTTTAATGAAAGCTCACGGGAAATATAAAACCATTGGCGAGACCCGGGACGACGCGGCCGGCGAAGCCTTTGACAAAGCCGCGCAGATTATGGGCGTCGGCTACCCTGGCGGTCCAATAATTGCCAAGCTAGCGGAAAAAGCAAAAACCACGACACCGATTAAGTTTACTAAACCCCAGACCGCGCTTACTCATGGCAGAGGACCAGGCGACATCCATCTTCCCCGTCCGATGATTGATTCGCCGAATTTTGAATTTTCCTTTTCCGGATTAAAAACGGCACTCCTCTATCAGATTAAAAAAGATCCGGATTGGAAAAATAAAATTCCTGAATACTGCCATGAATTCCAGCAGGCGACGGTGGACGTACTTATCCATAAAACACTCAAGGCCGCAAAAGCCAACCAGACAAAAACCATAATGCTGGCCGGCGGAGTGTCCGCGAATATTGAATTAAGAAAACAAATGGGCGAAGCCATAAAAAAACAGTTGCCGCAAACTAAATTGCACATCCCGGAACTTAAATACACGACCGATAATGCCGCCATGATCGCTTCGGCCGGATATTTCCGGGCTAAGAGGAAAGCCTATACCCGCTTTGATAAGATAAAAACCGAGCCCAATCTTCCTCTGAAATAGTGAAAAATTAACCGAATTTTAATAATAAAAACAGATGATATTTACATCTGCTTTATATTTGTTATAATCGAAGTGAGTGAGTCCCGCATCGCATTTGCGGGGCGAGCGAGCGAGATTATGTCGTCAGACATAATCAAATTGAACACTAACTATATGGACGATTTACAACAGGAAATTTTCGACCTGGTAATGAAAAAAATGCGCGAGCAAGGCGCCTATGACCGCGAGGCTTACAAGCAGTTTATCGACGAAACCATTGCCTATTTTCAGGAAAAAGGAAAAATCACCGATGATGACGATTACGAGCAGATGGAAGATCAGCTGAATGAACGCTGGGCCGACGCCGAAGCCATGCTGGTAAGAAAATAGCCCGCCAGAAATTAAAAAATGCGTTTAAAAAACCGCCCTAGTGGCGGTGTTTTGTTTGGCACAATAAAGAGCGGCATTTCTGCCGCCCTTTAAATCAAACAATACTCGCTCTATGTTCAGTCCGCGTCCTTATACCCTGATCACCACCGGTAAAACCATCGGCCTTCTTTTAGTCTGGCCGAAAAGAAATGAGCCGATTTCGTTCCGAATTTTATTTTTCAGATAATCATCGTCGGCCGGAGTGGAAGCGTCTAAAGATTTTACCATCTTTTTCACTTTCATCCGGGTCTTTTCAATCAATTCCTTGTTTTCTTTCATATAAACAAAGCCGCGGGAAATTATGTCCGGGTTGCCGATAATATCGCCGGTTGAAGAATCGATAGTGGCGATAATTACGATCATGCCGTCCTCGGCCATAACCCGCCGGTCGCGGAGCACGATGTTAGATACGTCTCCGACGCCGAGCCCGTCCACCATTACGTGATCCGTTACCACCTTATTATTAGTCAGCTTTCCGACCGTAGCCCCTTCCCGGGACTTTGAAAATTCAGCCACCTGGCCGTTGTCGGCGACGAATATTTTTTCTTTGGAGATTCCTACCTGCTCGGCTAAATCGGCGTGGGCCCGGAGCATGAAGTGGTTGCCTTCAATCGGCATGAAGTATTCCGGCTTAAAGAGCCGCATCATGAGCTTCAAATCTTCCTGCTTGGCGTGGCCGCCGGCGTGGACGTCCATCATTTCGTAATGGATAACCCTGGCGCCTTGTCTTACAATCATATCCTTTAAAGATTGGATGGTCCGTTCGTTACCTGGAATGACCGAGGAAGAAAAGATAACCGTATCCCCTTCTTGCAAATGGACTGACCGGTGTTCGCCGTTAACGACCCGCATCAAGAAGGCGTTCGATTCGCCCTGGGCGCCGGTTCCAAGGACAATCACTTTGTTGTCCGGGATTTTTCGCAGTTCATTTTCGTTGTTTATCAGTGTTCGCGGATTGAATTTAAGGTAGCCAATTTGGTGGGCCACTTCCACGTTCGTATTCATTGACCGCCCCTGGAGAAAAATCCGCTTCCCGAATCTTTCGGCGATATCAAATATTTTTTGGACGCGGCTGATTTGCGAGGCAAAGGTGCCGATAATAATCCGGCCGTCGGTTTTCTCGAAAATCTTTCCCATTTCGTCGCCGATGGAAGATTCAGAGACCTGGTAGCCCGGGTGGGTGGAGTCGGTCGAGTCAGCCATCAAAAGCAGGATGCCCGCGCCGCCGATTTGGGCGATCCGGTTTAAATCCGCCGGCTTGTCGTTGACCGGCGAGTAATCAATCTTAAAGTCGCCGGTATGGACGATTTTACCGACCGGAGTGGTAATAATCACGGCAAAAGAATCCGGGATGGAATGGTTTACCCTAAGGAACTCCACCATAAAGCTTTTGCCCATCCGGACATGGTCTTTCTCGTCGATTTCCTGGATATTTAAGACTGGGCAATCCCTGTATTCCTGAACCCGGTTTCTGACCAAGCCAGCCGTTAACTTGCCCATAAACATCGGCGGGTTGCCGATTTTACCCATTAAATGGGGAATGGCGCCGATATGGTCCATATGCCCGTGGGTGATGATTACCCCCTTAATCCAATCCAGCTTGTCTTCCAAGTAGGCGGTATTAGGAATAATGTAATCGATTCCCGGCATGTCTTCTTCCGGAAACTGGAGTCCCATGTCGATAATGATAATTTCCTTATCATATTCGATTAAGGTCATGTTCCGGCCGACTTCTTCCAGGCCGCCGAGAACGATAATCTTTAATTTTTCCGCTTCGGCCGTTTTGCTTCCTGCGAAGGCCGGCGGGGTAGCTAACCGTCCGGTTGATATCACCGGCCGGGCCGTTTCTGTTCCGGTTTCTGCACCCCGGAAAGGAAAGCCCATCTTTCTTGCGGCCGGATCTTTGGAAAAACCGGTACGCTTCGGTTTAGCTTCCCTTCCCGGGTGTCCCGGGCGGGAAGCTGGTTTGTACTTTGTAATCATATTTTTCTTATTGCGAGCCTAACTCGCTTTTCCATCAATTCAATCTTTTTTAGTTAATTAATAAATGAAGAGATGTAGTTTTTTAATTGGTGGGGATAGAGAGACTCGAACTCTCACGGCATTTCTGCCACTAGCACCTGAAGCTAGCGTGTCTGCCAATTTCACCATATCCCCTTGATGAGAACCGTTACCAGACTATTTTCTTATTCGTTTTTATATACCATTCGTTAATATCGGAAAGCCGGTCCGCCGGCGCGTATATCTTTATAACCCCGTAATTTTTAATGCTCTTGCTTTGAATATAATCGTATATCGGGGAATAAAGAAAAATGGCCGGGACGTCATCAGCGATAATCTCCTGGAATTTTTTGTATTTATCCTTTCTGACGCCGGCGTTTAGGGTCGCTCGCGCGTCTTCCAATAGCGCGTCCACGGTCTTATTGCTGTAGTTGGCGATATTCAGCCCTTTCTCCGCCTGGGATGAATGCCAGTAAGCGTAGGGGTCGGGGTCGGCGCCTTGGGTAATTCCGTAAAGGAGCGCCTCATAATCCTTGTTTTTCACCAAATTTTGGATTTCTTCGACCGGCAACAGCTGGACTTCAACTTTCACCCCGATTTTCTCCCAACTTTCTTTTATAAACTGCGCTGTTTTAGAATTTTCCTCGACATCAACGGTCGTAAGCCTTAAGATAAAATATTTGCCGCTCTTATTTAAAAGCCATTTTCCTTTGCCCATCGCGATAATCGTTTCGGCCTTAGCTTTGGCGTCCGCGTCTTTTGAATTTAAATCTTCCTGGGCCTTCTTTATCGCCTCATCATTTAATTCGCCCGACTGCCATTCGGCATCCTTTAAAAGTTTCTCGGCTTCAGCCAAATTATTTTCGTACTTTTTAATCTCGGAAAAATAGTAAGGGCTGTCGGATGAAATCGGCGAGTATATTAAATTATAATCGTCTTTCCCCAAAATTTCATTAACGAGCTTTTCTTTAGGAAGCGCGTAATTAAGGGCTTGCCTAACCTTTTTATCGGCTAAAATCCCATTATTGGCCGGGTTGAAAAAAACGGCGGTCAATTGGGGAAGTACGAGCTTGTTGAAATTATAGGAGCCGGCGGCGACAATATTAGATTTCATGCTCTTGGGCAGATAATTTATCCCGTCAATCTGGTTGTCGTTTAGAGCCGAGACCATTTCTTCGTAAGCCGGATAGAAATAAAAATCAACTTCTTTAATATAAGCCTTGGGGCCGTAATAATCCGGATTAAGGATTAAATTAATGGCCCGGATATTCCCATTTTTGTCTTTAACCAGGGATTTGAATTTATAAGGCCCGGAACCAATCGGTTTTAAGTTCAATTCAGCCAGCCGCGCCGAACTGGGCGGAATTTGCTCCCAAAGCCTTTGGGGAATAATGCCGAAAGTTAAAAGGTCTAAAAACGCGGCATAAGATTCGGTCAAAGTAAAGCGGATATTTTGGTCGTCAACTTTTTGAAGCTCAACTCCTCCGAAACTTGAATAAAGCGAAGATTTGTATTCACTGTATTTTATCGCGGAAAACGTAAAAACAATATCGTCTACCGTTAAATTCTCTTTATCATGCCATTTGATGTTCGGCCTGATTTTCAAATCGTAAGTTTTTCCGTCCGGACTTGTTTTATAGCTTTCAACCAGGTCTCCGGCCAATTTCCCCTCCCGGTCTCTTTTAAATAACGAGGAGAAAACCAGCTGGCTGATATCCGAATCAACATCGTTTAAGGAGGAAAAAAGCGGATTCAAATATTTCGGCGTTCCGACCAGCCCTTCCCGATATTCGCCTCCGGTTTCGGGAACGGTTTTTAAATGATTTTGGTAAAAGCGGATTCCCAAAAAAGAAAAGTTTAAAATAATTACGCCCAGGCAGATCTTCATTATGAACGATTCGCGCGGGCTTAAAAACATTTTTAAATATTTAACCTGCTTGAGAGTCGGTATTTTTGAAGGGGACAAAGAATAAACGAGCCGTTTGTCGATTTCGTCCCTTTTTATGGAGCCGAACTTTTTGAAGAGCCCCCGATTAAAGAAATTTTTAAACCTACCCAGGGAGATAAGGGACGCGATTCTTATAAAAAAACTAGAGCTTTTCGAATTTTTAGAGTCCACAGGCAATAAAAAATTAGAAATTATGTTAGGAGTTGAGAAGCGGCCGCCTAAAAATTAGGAGAATATATCTGTATATAGGATAACATTGCCGGGCAAAAATTTCAAGCCGATACGGGACGCGAGGCGAATAGCAATTTAGGCCTTGCCAAGGAACATATTAAGGATTCCGACCCCAATGAAAAGCGCGGCCAAGACGATAGTCGAAATAAAAAGTATTCTTTCCACCCCCCGTTTGGTGCGGTAAACAGTCCCTGAACCGCCGAAAACTCCCGAAAGCCCCGATTCCCTGTTTTGAAGAAGAATGGCCGCCATTAGCAGGATGGCGATTATGGGCTGGACTATTTGAAGAAATTTCATAATTGAAAAATTTTAAGCTTTCACCTTTTCGATTATTTTTTCAAAAACTTTTTTGTCGTTGACCGCCAAATCGGCTAAAATTTTCCGGTCCAAGCCGATATTTTTTTCTTTTAAGGCGTGGATAAATTTGGAATAGCTTAATCCGTAATTTCTTGCCATCGCCCCGATTCTTATCTGCCAAAGGCCGCGCATATCCCGCTTCTTCTTTCTCCGGTCAATATACGAATGGACGCCGGCTTTAACTACGGCTTCCTTGGCTTGTTTGATAGTATTCTTTCTTCTCCATTTATAACCTTTGGTCCTGGATAAGACTTTTCTTCTTTTCTTCAAGTGAATTTTCGCGCGTTTTACTCTAGGCATATTTATGTAAGGAATCGAGGTTCAAGCTGTTTCTCTGGCTTTCACCGGATTCAGGCTTTTTCATTCTAATTATATGGTATTAACATTTTAATGTTTTTCACGTCCCTTTTTGACAAAAGAATGTCTCTCCGCTTTCGGCGGGTGACTTTTCCCGATTCGCGGGAATTGAAATGGTCCTGTCCGGCTTTTCTTTTCAGGACTTTTTTATTTTTGGTTATTTTAAACCTTTTAACCGTAGCTTTGTGCGTTTTCAGTTTTCCCATAGTATTGGACCGTAACGTGGGTAGCCCAAGTTTAACGGCTTTTGTAGATATCCGTAAATATAAAAAAACAGGTAAACACCTGAATTTAGAAGAATTATCTCCTATTAGATAGCTCTATTGTAAATCTTCCGCCCTTTTTTGTCAAGTCTTGGTCGCGGACCAAAGAAAGCCCCTCGGCTTTTTCCAATTCAGCCAGATATTCGCGCATTATCTCTTCCCCTTTCTGGGGATAGGCTTTTTCCCGTCCTTTTAGCTGTAATTCAACAAGCAAGGGATGGCCTTTTTGCAAAAATTTTACCCCTTGATCAACCCGGACGCTAAGGTCATGCTTTCCGATGCGCACTGTCAGCCGGATGCTTTTTTGTTCGGCTTTTTTCCCTTTCTGGTTGGCTTTGGACTTTTTCTCCTGGGTATATTTGAACTGCCCGTAGTCCATTATTTTTACGATGGAAGGATTGGGAGTCGGATCAACTTCGACCAGGTCCAAGCCGGCTTCTTCAGCCTTTTTTCTCGCTTCCTCAATCGCGACCACTCCAACCCTCACATTATTTTCGTCAATTAAAAAAACCTGGGGAATCCTGATAAAATCATTGACCCGAAACCGCTTTTCTTCTTTTGGCTTGGCTCTTCTCCAAATTTTCCGCATAAAATAAAAAGGTTATCTTTCCTGGCTATTATACAGAGATAATGTCAATTTTGTCAAAGCCTTCAAGATTTTTAATTTATCGCCATTCTCATTTTTTTACGTCCGTTTCAATAGCTCTGGCAGAAGCCGAGGCGGCATTTCAGCCGGCTTTAATATTTTAGCCCTCCTTGCAGTCTTCCGGGCAGACTCCGGCTTTTTTCTCTATGTCATCACAAACCCCGTCGCCGCATCGCCCGCTATTTTTAGGCGCGTTTACATTTGGGATTATATTCTCTGGATTGTTGGCTGGCGGTTTGAAATCCTGGGAAGCTGAAGATTCCGGAACGCTGGCATGGCAATATTCGCTATAGGCCTTGCTGATAAAATGGCATCCATCTTTTGACTGATCACTATCACAACTCGTCTTTTCCCACAGGTCTTTTACTATCCGGCAGGAACAATCCGTTCCTGGAGCATATTTTGTTACTTCATTAACCGCTTTCTGATTGTTTTCGGAAAACCAACTAGGATAAATACTGACTCCCCTAGTTGCCAGATCAGAAACATAGCCAAAAATTCCGCCAGCGCATTTTACTCCTTTCCCGATAGCCGTCGCGTAAGCAATTTGGTCAGGGGATTCGCGCTTTGTTTGTTGGGCGCTGCCATTTTCAAAGCCAAAGAAAGACAGCTTCTTGTATTTATTGGCGTTTTCTACTGAAGAAATAATCCCCAGATATTGGTCTTCGCGGAATTTTGATGATGATGAACAGTCAAAACAGATATTATCATTCCGGATAAATCCGTCAATTTTTGCGTTATTCATAGCGGCAATACTTCCGCCGGAATTAAAAACAAGGATGTGGCTTGGATCATTGTCCTTAAAAAGATCGGTGTAAAAATTCCTGCTGCTGTCTGCCATAAAAGTCCGGAATTCGTAAAAGTCTTTTCCCTCTTCCGTAAGATTATTTATATCGCCGCTTAGCCACAGCTGTGACTCTTCGGGGAAAAGCCCCATCCACTTGTCCGAATCTTTGATCAGTTCTTTGGAAGGGGGAACAGTAGCTTTGTCCAATACTATTTTATTATCTTTCCAGGCGGTCTGCAAAGCTGAATTAGTTTTGTACTTATCTTTTAGCCACTCTTTAAATTTTCTTTGGAAAAAAGGCGAGTAGTCGGTGAACATCAGCGGTTTTCGTTCAAGCTCGCCAATTCCTCCGGGATTTCCAGCGATGGCGAGATAATTTGGCCCGTAATTATCTTCGCTGGTCGCGCCGATTCCGGTTACCCAGCCGATAAGCGCCGGATGATTTTTGTAGCGGTTAATAATAATTTTTAGAAATGCCCCGAAGTCTTTTCGGGTGACGTCGCTATTCATGCTGGGATTATCATACACATTGCCATAAGAATCTGTTTCACAAAAATCACAAGTCTTGTCCTTGTTATAAAGCGGAGGAAAATTGTTTTCTTTGAGCCACCAATCAGGCGCGTAGCGCTGAAGGGATAAGCTTAACATTATATAAACTCCTTTTTGGGACGCGTAATCCATCGTCTTGTCCAGACTCTCAAAATCATACTTTGTTTCCGGATTATTCGTTCTCGCGGCGGCATTATCAACATCAGACCACCAGATTTGGGGAATGACAATTTTAGTATCGTTATTTTTGGCGTCATCAATCACTTTTTCCATTCTATTTACCCATTCAGCCGAACTATACGCCGGTACATCCTCGGCGGCTCGAAGTTCTGGAAAATAGTATAATTGAGCGGAAGCGGTATTTAATTCCCGGCCGTTTACATATAACTTTACCGCGCCGTCAACCGTTTTTACCTGGCTTGTGGTCGGTTCATTGGCCTGCCTGGTTTTGATTCTGGAAATAATATTCCAGTTAGCGACTCCGCTACCGCCAGAAACGAGCCAGACAATGACTGTGGCGGCGCCGACAACAAAAGCTATTATGAATATTGACTTCCAGCTCTTTATTTCCATATTTTCGTTTTTTTAATAAATAAAAAACTTCTTCTCGGCCGGGAACGGATTTCGGCCTTACTTCGACCAGCCGACCCTTCACCCTTCCTAACAACAGACATAGATTTCTTTATTTAATAGATACAAGTCTAATTATAGCAAGTTTAGCTAAAAAAACAAAAAACAGCCCCTTTTGGGGGCTGCTTTTTTCTTTGAGCGGGTAGGGGGAGTCGGACCCCCATCTCTACCTTGGCAAGGTAGCATAATAGCCGCTATACGATACCCGCGTAAGTCCGCTTCCAAGTAAATTCTTACGTGCAAGCTTCGTAAGAATCCACTAAGAGGCGAACACTTGTGGTCCAGGTGGGAGTCGAACCCACATGCCTTGCGGCACAGCATTTTAAGTGCTGCGTGTATACCAATTCCACCACTGGACCTAATTACCATTTCTCATTCTGTTTCTGCCTCGATGAGTCGGTTTTAAACTATGGCAATTAGGACAAAGAATTCTTAAGTTTACTAATCTATTATCCCGGCTATTTCCATTGATGTGATCAAGCTCTAAAGGTATGCGCCCGTCAGCAGATTTTTTAGCCCAGCCGCATTCTTCGCATTTTGGATGTTTTATTCCTTCTTTAAAAAGGCGTTTTTTTAGCTTGAAACTTTGAAAATAACTATTTTTAACCAAAACCTTATTTAAAGCTATTCTTGGTTTTCCTATTCCTATTAATCCTCTGCTCCATCCTTTTCCCTTTAAATGACTGTCATCAATCTTCAAGTTTTTTATGAACTTTTTTACTTGCGTATAATTTCCTCCAGCCATGCGCAAATTTAATTTCTTCAGCACTTGTCTTATGCTTAAGGACGTTTTTACTGCTTGGCGAAGTTCTTTTTCTGTCCAGCTTCTTGGTCTCATATCTCCCATTATAACAAAAAGTAAAGGCTTAGACAAACGTCTGCTATTGCCTTTACCCTTTAGACTAGAATGGAAAAATGGTGGAGATGGCGGGAATCGAACCCGCGTCTAATAATCTACTGTCTAGCACATTTACGGAAATATTCCGGTTTGTTGTTTAACCGCTATCCTAAAAACCAGACAAAACAAATAGCGGCTAGCCTATTAAGTCTTAATCCGCTGCCAAAGGCGGGCCGCGGATGCATCCTGATGTTATAACACCCGCTACCGGATATCAGAAATCACCGGGCGAATGGTTGCGGCTTAGTTAAGCTACAACAGGAGCGAAGGCTGGAACAGCGAAAACGCCGTTGCTAACCTTGCTGGCAAATGATTTTGCACTTATGTTTTTCCGGGTGTTTGGCAGGCTCCCGGAACGCCTGCACCGAATACTAGAAGGATGATTATTATCGAATCCGATCATCCCCTATTTTATTTATTTCTTGTCAAAGTTCTAATCTTCCGGTCCAGCTCTCTTTTCTTAATTACTTCGCGCTTGTCATGCTTTTTTCTTCCCTTGGCCAGCGCGAATTCAAGCTTTATTAGACCACGTACAGTATATATTTTCAAGGGCACTAATGTCAAGCCTTGTTCTTGCTTTTTGCCCATTAAATGCTTAATTTCGCTCTTCTTTATCAAAAGCTTTCGCGAGCGCAAAGGGTCGTGCGGCAACTTCTGGTTAGAGAATTTATATAAAGGAATATGGGCGTTTATCAGGTAGGCTTCAGGCAGTTTTCCCGGTTTGGATGACAGCTTGAAAGTAACATACGAGCCTTTCAGGCTGACGTGCCCGGTCTTAATCGATTTTACTTCATGGCCATACAAAACCAGACCGGCTTCAATTTTTTCCAGTAATTCATAATCAAAAAACGCTTTTTTGTTCTCGGCTAAAGCTTTCATGTTTTTCTATTCTGATCCAAATTTCTTAAAGCCTCCTTTAAAGCCGAGTAAATGAGCTTTTCTAACTTTTTATTGTTTCCCTGGTCAGCCGCCCCGAGAGCTTCAACATATTTTTTTCTTCCGCTCCTTGTCTCAACCTCTAATTCAGCAGGCGGCAAGTCAAGGTTCAATAAAATCATATTAATTAGAAGCCGGCCGATTCTTCCGTTGTAATCGTTAAAAGGATGAATCCATAAAAATTGATGATGCGCCCAAGCCAATAAGCCAACCAGTTCTTCAAAAAAACTTTCATCATCAATTAAAGGAATATGCTTCATCCGGATATTTAAATCATTAGTAAAATTCAGCATCAGTTGCGGTAAGAGATAAAATTTCGGGGGTTCATAATTTGAAACTCTAACATCTAAAGACCTGTACCGGCCAGCGGTTTTTGGAAAGATCCATCCAAAACCAGCCTTGTGTGTTTTTAAAATAAAGCCGGGAGTAATAGGAATTTTTCCGCGCTTCCGGCTGGCTAATACAAAATCCCACGCTCTTTTAATCCCTTCTATTTCTAATGGAATTAGTTTTGAGCGTGGGATAATTCCGAATGAAGTATCTTTGTAGCTGGTTTCGCCTTGCCTTCGCATTCTTTTAGGCTGAAAATTTATTTAATATTTTTTTTACCATACTAAAGGTAACCTCGGGATTTTCGGTTTTGGTGGTGCGATAGATCATTTTTTTCTCAAAATCACGAAAATAATCCCGGCGGAGCTTGCTTTTTTCCGGGGCTTTTTGGAATTTTTTTAGAATTGTCAGCATCTTTTTTCTTGACATACTGGAATAAATATAGCATTTTAGCTGGTTTTGTCAAACTCAAGCTTTTAGATCAAGAAGGTTGTGCTGGCATGTTATTTTGGCAGATGATCCCAAAGCATTTCAAAAAACGATTTCATGGCTTTATAGATCTCCGGCGCTTCAATAATTATCGCCGTTTGCTCCAAGGCCGAAACGAAGAATACTCTTTTTCCGCCATAAATATTGATCTCGATCGGAAACGGGTATTTCTTATAATCAATTGATTTCGAAACTCTCAAGTGCTCCTTATCCTTGTCCATTATTTCTTTTTTTAAAAAATCAGTCGTAGCGGCGATTCCTTTTACCCGAATTCCCTTTTTAACTCTTTTCTTAACGTAGGATAGAATCCAATCAAGACCAACTACTTTAATAACATCTTCCCCGCTAATAGCTAAAATCTCTCCCTTATAATTAAGCGTATCCGAATAAACTTCTTTTAAACCCTCGACTCCGTTGTAAAACCAAATCTTAGGCTTGGTTCGATCAACATTATTGATTAAGTTTAACTGCGGAAGAATTTGGGATAATAAGGCCTCTCTTTTCTTAATAACTATTTTTAGCTCATCCGGTTCAGTGGCAACATATCTTTTCTTCTTGCCCTTCACAGTCTGTTTAATAAAACCGGAATTGACCATATCATCAATAAAATCATAGATAGTTGTCCGCTTTACCCCGGATTTTTTAGCTATCTCTTTTATCGAAGTTTCGCCCAGCTCCAAGCAAGCTACATATATCTGGGCTTGTTTTTCATTTAGTCCAATTTGTTTCAGGGTAGAAACCAGCATATTTATTAATATTTCATAAAATGTCGATATTTTCGACTACATTTTAAGTATATCATAATTGACAATAATGTCAAGAGCAATTAATCACAATAACCATTAAATTCCTTAAAAAATCTAGATTATAGCTATTTTATTATCGCTAATATTAGCTTCCTTGTTATCTTATTTTGTCGAAATTATTGACATAATACTATTCATGTGTTACACTAATATGTCAAGCTATAAAAAGTTTGACTGCCCTTTAAAAACCCAAACCTTAATAAAAAACCTCAAACCATAAAAAGGACATGCCATGAGTAGCCTGCTTCTTATCAACCCGAACTTTGAAAGAAAAATCAACGGCCAGACTCCCTTGAATTTGGCATACCTGGCCGCCGCGATTGAAGCTTTTGTTCCGGTCAGAATCTTTGACCTGAACGTGCGGTCTTTTGTGGAGCTGGAGAAAATATTGAGTGAGTTTTGCCCGACCCATGTCGGCATCACGAGCTATACGCCTAATAACATCAGCGCCAAAGCCACCCTGAAGCAAATCCATGACCAGTACCCGCAAGTCATTACAATCAGCGGCGGCCCGCACGAATCTTACCGCGGACACATCACCAGAAAAATGTATCCCTGGATTGATCATGTGGTGACCGACCGGAAAGGCGAAAACGCTTTGGTTGAAATCATGACCGGAAAAAACATGCGGGTCGACTGGCGGACGATTTTTCCGGCCTATCATCTCTTGGACATGAATGAACCGAGCTACCGTTTTGACCAGCATCTTTTTGAGGGCAAGAGCATGGTTCAATACATGTCTTCCAGGGGATGTAATATGAGGTGTCTTTTCTGCGGTACCGAAGATTACATTCCGCTGAAAGTTCCGGTGGTGGTTGAGCATCTGAAAAAAATTGCTGATCTTGGATACGAGGCATTTTTCTTTAACGACGTTAATTTCATCTCGAGCGCCCGGCGCACCGCCGAACTTTCCCGGCAGATAGTCGCGAACGGCCTTAACTTTCTGGAATGGGGCTGCCAAACCGCCCTGGTCAAAGAAGTAACTGACGAAGTCTTGGAGTTGATGGTAGTCGCCGGTTGCTCCTATATCACCTTTTCACTGGAAAATCTTTCGCCTGATGCACTCCGGAAGATTGGCAAGCGCATTGATCCCGAATACGTGACTGCCAAAGCTCTGTTTGCTAAAGAAATTGGGATGAAAATCGGCGTCTACGTCATGTTCGGAGTCCATAACAACGAGGAGGAAGACTGGTATTGGGCTAAAAAGACGCTTGACCGGATTGGAGAAATAAAGCCGGACTACGTGTCTTACAGTATTCTGGCCGACTATCCCAGCTCAAACCCTAACCTTCCTTACGAAACCGAGGAATTCGGAACCGAGCCGGTCTGGCAGTTCTTTGATGAAGGCCGCGCCTATCACCCTTATACTACCGTCGGCTATGCTGAAAAACTCAAGACGGAAATCGAAAAACGGCATCGGTTTTGGCCTGGAATCCGAAAATTTTAACCGTTCCTTTTAAACCGTGGCTGGCCTTAGGTCAGCCAAAAATTCAAATAAAGAGCCAGTCCGGACAATTGGCTCTTTTTTCTTTGATAAAAAGATGCCTTTAACATGAAAGCTTATAGCTTTAAGCAAACCCCGGAAAATAATCGGTTTTGATTTGTTTTCGCCTGACACCCATTTTTTTCAAAAGCTCTTCAAAGGTGAGTACCATGCCCCGCGGGCCGGAAAGATAAAAAATCCTCTCTCGGTAATCAGGCGCTTCCTTAATAATCATCGATTCATTAATCCTTCCGGTATAACACCAATTTGGCAAAACCGAGTCCTTATCCGTGACCAGGTAAACCGTTTTTAAGCCGATTTTCTCTTCAGCCTGGTCAAAGACGTCCTTATAAACTATATCCCGGGCGAATTTATTGGAATAAAAAAGGACAATCGGCCGGGGCTCGTTCGTATCCAAGAGATATTTGATCATGCTCCGAAAAGGAGTGATGCCGATGCCGCCGCCGATAAATACCAATTTTTGCTTCCTGTCGGCCGGCATCGTAAAGTCGCCCGCGAGCTGGGAAGCGACAATAGTCTTGCCCTCGCCCATAGACGCGAATGACCTCTTGAAACTGCTCGGCTCGGGATAAAATTTTACGCCGAGCTTGATTTCCTTTTCGGTAGGTGAAGAGGCCAGGGTAAAAAAACGCCGAATGCCCCGGCTGTCCTCTCCCTTATGCCCAAGCGTCCATTCCATATATTGGCCGGGCGTAAAAACCGCCTTTGAATCAGGCTTAAAAGAAAATTCAAAAATGTCCGGCGACAGTTCTCTTTTTTTCAGTAAGGCCAGAATGAATTTTTTCTTCGGGCCGACTGAATAGGAAAAAAGGTTGCCTAATAGGAGCGCCAGTTCCGGGGTGGAATAGATTGGGCCGATATGGATGGACGGTGCGAATAAAAGGCCGGTCAGGGCGCCGTAAACAATTCTCATTCTTTTTCGCGGCGGCGTAGTCATTGGTTCAGTGAGCATGATAAAGGAAAAAAACATTAAAGGCGAAGAAATAACCGCGCGATAAAGCGAAGTCGGAATGTTTTTCGCGGGGCCAGTCAGGGAAATAGAAACCAAGGCGGCAATAAAAAAAGTAAAAACCAAGTCAAACCTTTTTATTTTCCTAACTACTAACAGCCCGGCAATGAGCACAAAGGGCGCCATATATAAGTTGCCGATCCACCAATTAGCCGGCTGGCTAATCGCCGCCGCGGTCAGGGCGACCGCGATCGCGGCCGGATTAAAAATATGCTTTTTATAGGGCGCGATTATGTATTTTGAGGCCATGGCAAGAATCCCGGCCCAGGCGAGAAAGGCCAGGTTTCCGAGCGGATTGACTGGAGAAATTATCAGGGCGAGAATAGCGGCGGTGATATATACCGAATCAATATTGGTCGGCGCCTCAAAAACAAAAGCGAAAACCAAATCGGAAAAAACGCAAACCGCGAGTATAAAAGCGGCGGAAATAATTAAATCAGCCGGAGCAAAATACAAAACATTAAAAATGCTCAAGACCAAGGCGGCGAGCCAGATAAATATCAGGCTGTAAAGCGTCACCCGGTACATGGTTATATTGTTCAGGAAATTATCAATTCTTTTTAACATACTTACTTAAGACAAACTAGTAATTAAGCTTCATTTTTGTTCGGGTCAATATATTTTTGAAAATTACTGGTATACGTGGATCGTCCGTTTTTATCAATCATATAGCCTTCAAAGCCCTTGAGCTTCTCAATGAAAAAAATTCCGTCTCTGCCCATGGCGAAGCAGGCAGTAGCAAACCGGTCGGCCTCGTAAGCATTCGGTCCGATTACCGTCAGGCTCGCGATTTCCGTAATCGGCTCTCCCCTTTTAAAAGGATTATATATGTGCTGGCCGCGGATATAGGTGCCGGAAGTGGCTATACCGGCATTTTTTAAACGGAGCACTTTAACAATTTGCTCCTGGTTAAACGGATTTTTTATGCCTACGCTCCAGGGCTCTTCTCGGGAATTTTTGCCGTAAGCCTCAATGTCTCCGCCGGCGTTTACGTAAAAATTTTTGTACCTCAAATCCAGTAATATCCGGGCGGCGTTATGGATGGACCAGCCTTTAACAATTCCTGAAGGATTAATCCGGCCGTCATCAGCCATGATATCAAAAAAGCCATCAGTTTCAATCTTCGTAATTTCCGCCAATTTGAAAATTTCCTTCATGTCCTCGCTCCAGTCTTCTTCGGCGATTTTTCCCTGGTTGATTTTCGTTATTTCACTTTCCTCTTTAAAAGGGCTGAATTTCTCATCCACGTATCTAAAATAGGAAAAGGCTTTTTCCATCGCCCCTAAATCAGCTCCGGAGTCGGCGATTTCAATAGTAATTACGGTTCCCATCAAAGGCTTTGCCTCTTTCATAAAAAGAATAATTAATCGTCTTCATATTCACGCTCATCTTCATACCCGCCTTCATCCTCCTGCGATGGCGGGGGGAGTTTTACAGTCTGGCTTTGAGCCTGGCTTATGTTTTGGCTTTGAGCTGGCGAGCCAGAGGCTTGCGTCCGGCTTTGGGTCTTAACCGCGGCTTGGCTTAAAGCCGAAGCCAGAGATTGTTTAAAACCAGTACTGGTATAGGTCGCTCCGGAAACAGTGTTAACGTTAGAATTTTGCGCTTTTATCGCTTCCGATTTTAAAATCGGCATAGCCTGGGTGTTTATCAAGACCGAAGTCTGCCGGTCTTTGGGGTAGTCAAGAAAAGCGACATTAGTAATCTTCCCGCCCGCGATAGTCGCCCTTACCTGGACATTGCCGTAATAGACATTAAACGAAGCTCCGGTATAAGTCCCGTCTTTTAAAGAAGACGCCGGAGAAGAGGCGGTTGTTTGTTTTTTTACCGTTATTTTTGTAGAGGGCGGCACTGAAGAAGCTGGAGGGGCAGAAGGGGCGGCAGCCCGGGGCGAAGCGCTATTATTCGCGGAATCAGATTTCCCGGCCGCCTGAACCGAAGTCTGTCCCGATGCCTGGCTTAGGGCCGAAGAAAGCGAACTGATAAAAGCCTGGCTCGTATCGGTAGCGCCGGAAACTATATCGACCTGGGCGTTCTGGGCGTTAATGGCTTCGGATTTCAGGATTGGCATGGCTTGGTTATTTATCAGTATTGAAGTCTGCTGGTCTTGGGGGTGGTCAAGAAAAACCACATCCGTAATTTTTCCCCCGGAGATAACGGCTTTAACCTGGATATTGCCGTAATACGCGTCGGACGCGGCGCCAACATATTGCCCGTCTTTGTAGCCCGCCAAGCCGGACGGCTGGCCTGGCCCCGAAGAATTATTTTCTTCGGCCCGGACCAATCCTCCGCCGGTATTTTTTACCGCGGAGCGGTTAAAAGCCGAGTAAAAAACAAAGGCGGCGATTACAAAGCCTGATAAGATAAGTTTTTTCAGATGCACTTTCATAAGTAGTTTTCATAATAATTTTCCCTACTATATATACGCATTTTCCTGATTAATAAATATCCTGATATTATGATAAAATCTCCTTAACTTTCCATTAAGACAAAAAAACCGCCCCAGTTCGGGACGGATTTTTAAGATTGTTGTTACCATGAAAAAATAACCATGTTCAGCCGCAATTCCGGAAATTATCTATTTCCTACTGGCAATATTTTCTTCACTCGCTTTTTCTTTATTAGCTAAATTCCACTCTCTTAAATTTTCAACCGCTTTTTGGTTAAGCATGGCGGAATAAAGCTGTCTTTTATAGTCATCCGACTTTACCCGCTCTTCCACCTTTTCGTAGCCCTTGTATTGCTTAATCAATTCTTCCTGGCGCTTATCTACTTCAGCCATCGGAACGTCGATTTTTTCTTTCTTTATTATTTCCCTTAAAGCCAAGCCCATCTTTACCCGCCGCATAGCCTCTGGCGCGAGGTCCAGCATAAATTCGGCTTTGGATTTTTTTAGGCTCGCGAGATAGTCTTCGAATTTTCCGCCCTGCCCCTGGATTTGGTGTTCAATCTCATGCATTAAGGCGTGGGCTTCTTCATTAACTAACGTTTCGGGGATATCGCCGTACTTAGAGCCTTTGACGATTCTTTCCATGATATCGGCATCCAGCTTTACTTCCGTTTGCTGATTCTTTTCCTGCTTTAAGCTATCGGCGATATTTTTTTTAAGCTCCTCGGGATTTTTAGCGCCAAAAGTTTTTACTAAGTCATCATCCAGCTCCGGAATCTCCCGCTCGAATACGTCATTTATTTTCACCCGGAATTCAACCATTTTTCCGGCTATATTTTTCTGATGGAAGTTATCTGGGTAAGGCAGGCTGAATTCCCGGGTGTCGCCTTTTTTTCCGCCGATTAATTTTTTATCCAAGCCCGGAACAATGTTTGACTTGCCGATAATGACAAAAGCGTTTTTCCCCTGGCCGCCTTCAATCGGCACTTTATCTAAAAACATTTCAATGTCAGCGATAACCTTATCCCCTTCTTTTATTTCCCGCTCGACCGGCGTTTCCTTAACTTTCATCTCCCTTAGCTGGTCAACGACTTTATTGACGTCTTCATCGCTAACTTTCACCTCATCTTTTTTCAAACCAAAATTTTTATATTCTCCCAATTCCACGCTTGGTAGTAATACGACCGCCACCTTGTATTCCATGGGGTTATTGGGCGCTAGTTTGGTAATTCTGACGTCTGGCTGGCCGATCGGCTGTTCGTCCTTCAGGTGTTCGCGGAACACCTCGCCGATAGTTTTATTAATCGCTAGATTAGCCGCTTCTTCCAGGATAGTTATCTCCCCGACTTTCTTTTTCACCATGTCGGCCGGAGCGTGCCCGGGTCTAAATCCGTCAATTTTTATGTCTTTAGCGATTTTTTCCACCGCCTTCTCGACATACGGCGCGAATTCTTCCACCGATATTTCTACGGTCAATTCCACCTGTGATTTACCTAAATTTTGTTTTTGAACATTCATAATCAATATGTATAGAGGCGGGCATAGTCTTTTGAGAAGCCTATTTTTGGCAAATTGCTTGGTCCGCCCAGGCGGAATTTGCCAAAAATCGGAGTAAAATTTTTCGCAGGAAAAAATTTTACGTCTTTGAAAAAGACTATGCCCGCCTCTTTTAAAAAACGAAGTTTAAGCTAAGAGTAATCCGATGATGAGTAAGGCGACGATATTCAAAATCTTGATCATCGGGTTAATCGCCGGCCCGGCCGTATCTTTATAAGGGTCGCCGACCGTATCGCCGGTAACCGCCGCCTGGTGGGCAAAGCTCCCTTTGCCGCCGAAGTTTCCGGATTCAATGTATTTCTTGGCATTATCCCAGGCTCCGCCGCCCGAAGTCATAGATATAGCGACAAAGATTCCGGTGATGATTGAGCCGACTAAAAGCCCGCCTAAAGCTTCAATACCTAAGACAAAACCCACCAAGATTGGCGCAAGCACTGGAATCAGGGCCGGGATAATCATTTCCCGGATCGCCGCTTTAGTAACGATATCCACGGTCTGGCCATAATCCGGTTTTTCCGTGCCGGCCATAATGCCCGGCTTGGCTTTAAACTGGTCGCGGACATTTTGCACTACCGCGCCGGCCGCCCGGCCGACCGCTTGCATGGACAAAGCGCCAAAATAATATGGAAGCAGTCCGCCGATAAATAATCCGGCCAGGACTCCGGGGTTAGATATGTCAAAAGTAAATTTACCAACCGGCAAAGCGTGGGTAAAATCGGCAAAAAGCACTAAAGCGGCCAAAGCGGCTGATCCGATAGCATAGCCTTTGGTAACGGCTTTAGTTGTATTGCCGACCGCATCTAAAGGATCGGTAACGTTTCGGACATCCTCTCCCATCTCCGCCATTTCGGCAATCCCTCCGGCGTTATCGGTAATCGGGCCGTAAGAGTCAATAGTAACGATGATGCCGGCCATGGATAGCATGGCCATAGCGGCGATCGCCACGCCGTAAATTCCGGCTAAATTATAGGACGCTAAAATCGCGGCTACAATTACGATAACCGGCCAAGCAGTGGATTTCATGGAAACGGCCAAGCCAGTAATGATGTTGGTGCCGTGTCCGGTTTCCGAGGCCTGGGCAATGTCTTTTACCGGCTTATATTTAGTTGAAGTATAATACTCGGTAATTATTACCAAAGCGGCGGTTACGGCCAAGCCGATTAAGGAAGCTAGGTAAATATTCATAACGCTATAATCCGGATTGGCGCTCATGAAGTAATTGGTTACCGGATAAAAGGCAATGGCCGATAAAACTCCGGCCGCGATCAAACCCTTGTATAAAGCGTTCATGATGTTTTGGCTTTGTCCCAATCGGATAAAAAAGGTGCCGATGATTGAGGCAATAATGGAAACTGCGCCTAAAGCCAAAGGATAAATAATAGCGTTATCAAAACCGGCGAAAAGAAGAGAGCCGAGCATGATAGCGGCGATGGTCGTTACCACGTAAGTTTCAAAAAGGTCAGCGGCCATGCCGGCGCAGTCGCCGACGTTATCGCCGACATTATCAGCGATTACGGCCGGGTTTCTCGGATCGTCTTCCGGAATTCCGGCTTCCACCTTACCGACTAAGTCGGCTCCGACGTCAGCGGCTTTGGTAAAAATTCCGCCGCCTAAACGGGCAAAAATAGAAATTAAAGATCCGCCAAAACCTAAACCGATTAAGGCGTGGACATCTTTGGTAACAAAATAAAATCCGGCTGTGCCGAGTAAAGCAAGTCCAACGACTAACATGCCGGTAACGCTTCCGCCCTGCACCGCGACTGCCAAAGCTTTTTTAAGCCCTGACCGGGCGGCTTCGGCGGTTTTTAAATTAGCCCGGACCGAAACATTCATACCGATATAACCGGTAGCGCCGGATAAAACCGCGCCGATTAAAAAAGCAACGGCGGTTGTCCAGCCTAAGCCCGGAACAAAACCGATAATGAGAAAAAGGACAACGGCGACAATCGCCACGGTCCGATACTGCCGGTTCAAGTAAGCTTTAGCGCCTTCTTGGATGGCTTTGGCAATGGCTTGCATTTTGTCATTGCCGGAGGGAAGCTTTAAAATGATCCTGATTAAAACCACACCATAAATAATGGCCAGGATCGCGCTTCCGAAAATAGCGAAGAAAATCGTGTTCATAATTCGGCTTGTTCGAGTCCGCTCTGGGCGGACGAGCGAATTAGATTAAATTTATTTAAATTATAATTTACTCTTCTGTCTCGGCTTCAGCTTCCTTGGCTTCAGCCGCTTTTTTCTTTTTAGCCGGTTTCTTTTTGGTTTTTTTCTCTTTTTTTTCATCAACGGATACTTCGGCTTCGGGTTTTTCTTCAGGCATCTCTGCCTCTTCAGCCTTGCTATTAGCTTCACCATCCGCGCCTCCGGCAGGTTTAGCGCTTTCCGCTTTTTCCCCGTCCAGTTCTTCTTCACCTTCCCCGTCCGCCGGAGAGGCGGATTCCTCCTTGGCTTTCTTGCTTTCCTCGATATCAATTTTCCAGCCGGTTAGATGGGCGGCTAAACGGACGTTTTGCCCGCTTTTACCGATCGCTAAAGAAAACTGGTCGGCGTTAACGCTAACCGTTGCCCGTTTTTCTTCAGTATTTAGCGCAATGCTTACGATTTTGGCCGGCGACAAGGCGTTAGCAATGAATTTTTCCGGAGCAGAATCGAATTCGATAATATCGACTTTTTCCCCGCCCAGCTCGGAAATGATAGTCTGGATCCGGGAGCCGCGCTGGCCGACACAGGAGCCGATCGGATCAACATTTTCAGCGTCAGTCGCGACCGCTACCTTTGAGCGGGAACCGGCTTCGCGGGCCACGGCTTTTATTTCAATTAGGCCGTTCGCGATTTCGGGAATTTCCAGATAAAAAACTTTGCGCAATATTTCTTCTGAAGTGCGAGATAGGATTATCTCCGCTCCGCGGGGTCCGAGCTTCACTTCCCGGACGTAAATTTTTATCCTTTGCCCCGGCCGGTAATTCTCTCCGTAAATCTGCTCTTCGGCGGGCAGTATGCCGATAGCTTTTCCCAAATCAATTAAAACCACCCGGCCTTCGCGGCGCTGGATTACGCCCGAGACTACTTCCTTTTCCTTATCTTTAAATTCGCCGTAAACCATGTCGCGCTCGGCTTCCCGGAGCTTCTGGATAATAACCTGCTTAGCGGTCTGGGCGGCCATGCGCCCGAATTCGCCCGGCACTTCCAGCGGCATCCTAATTTCTTCACCGAGTTGGGCGTCTTTTTTCAGCATTAAAGCGTCTTTTAGCTGAATTTCGGTTTTAGGATTAAACTTCCTTGCTTCTTCCCCGGTTTCGGCTCCCGGAACTTCGGCACCCCCGGCCGGTTTAACTTCAAGCTCGACTGGCTTTTCCTCTTCTCTGGATTTTCTTTTCGGCTTGCCTTCTCTCGCCTCTTCAGCTCTTTCCGCCATTTTCGCCCGCGCCTCTTCCTCGGCTTTCAATTCCTCTTCGGTCAAATCAAGAACAACGGTTTTAACGTCATAAGCTTTGATGTGGGCCGTTTCCGGGTCAAATTCAACCTTGATGTTTTGCATCCGATTGCCAAAGTCTTTGCGGTAGGCCGCCGCCAAAGCCGCCTCAATCGTAACCAAAACGGCGTCATAGCTTAATCCTTTTTCTGAACAAATTTGTTTTATCGCGTTTGAAATTTCCGACATATATTGTTTATCTCCGCATAATCATGCACGCCCGTCCGGGAGTTCAAGAAAAATAGGAGCAACTGTTAACTCTTCCTTATTTTTAATAAAAAAGGCTAGTTTAAAAGTCTTAAACTAGCTTATTCACATAATAACAAATTGCCATAAAGGTGTCAATCCGCTTTCTTAATAATATCTCTCGCCCCGGTTGCATTCCCGGATTTTTATGGTATATTAAAACCATAAAACTTATACCTTATTATTACTTAAATTTATGAGCATTCAAGATTCAAAATTATACCGTTCCCGGACTGACCGGATAATTTTCGGCGTAGCGGGCGGAGTGGCGGATTATTTTCATTTTGACGCCACGATCATTAGAATTATTTTTATCTTACTGGCCTTTAACGGCTTTGGCATAATAATTTATTTGATTCTGGCTTTGGTAATTCCCTTGGAGCCAGCGCCCGGCCAGCCTGGATATCAGTCAGCCGGCCAGCCGTCCGGCCAAAGCCAATCCGCTTCATCAGATTCATCAGGCCCGGCAACCGGTGAACCGTTTTTCCGGGAAGAAAAAGTGCGGGAGTTTGCCCATGACGTCGGCGCCAAGGCCAAGGAAATGGCGGAAGAGTTTAGAGCTTCCCGGCATTGGGAAAGCGTAAACGCGGAAGAGCCGAGGCAGGGAATGAGAAACATCTTCGGCCTGATAATCGTTTTCTTTGGGATATTACTCCTCCTGAAGGAAATTTTTCCTTTCATCTTCGGCTGGTTCGGCTGGGGAATGCTCTGGCCGCTTCTATTTATTTTTCTCGGCCTAGTCTTATTAATTAAGCATAAACAATAATATGGATTTCCAAGAAGGCGAATTTAAAGAAAAAGAGAATCCTGAATCAACTGATCAAAAAAAGGAAAAAGAGGCGGAGCAAAATAAAGGCTGGAGCCACCCCCATCCCCATCACTCCCATCACCACCATCGCCATGGCGGTTGTTGCAACGGCCACCGCGGCGGGTTTAACCCGGGTAAACTCTTTTTCGGATTATTCTTAATCGGCCTGGGCCTCTTATATCTTGCTAAAAATTTAGGCTTTCTCCCGGCCAGCTTTAATATTGAATGGGAAAAGCTCTGGCCGCTCCTAATAATCTTCCTCGGCCTTTCCTTTTTTACCGGCCGTAACTGGGCGTCAATCATTATCGTCATCCTCTTTACCATAATCATTATCGGCCTGGTCGCCGCCCTGATTGCCGGCGGAGTATTCCACGCCGTCCCGATGCCGATGTGGGGCCGGGGCTATAGCTACTAAAGGTAAAAAAATTTTCAACAAAACACCTCCGTTTAGTCGGAGATGTTTTTCGCTTGACTACAAACAATTAATTAATTTGTCTTCTCAAATAACTTCCAGTTCATTTCAAAGACACTCTTTAGAGTATTGTAAATTTTCGGGCTCTCAACAATTAATCCGATCTGCTCTTCGAAAGACATAAAGCCGATTTTACTTTTGGCGTATAAATTTATTTCCACGTCAAAAGGAAAATCTTGGGGCGGGATCATAAGGGTTTTACGGAACTGTTTTTGATCATCATCTTTCAATCCTCTTAAGGCCGGCAGGTCAGGAAAAAGCGCTCTCTGCCAGATTTTCTTTTCCACCCTTTTGGCAATGTAACTTTTTAGCCATTCAAAATCGAATTTCGTCGCCACTTCAGGCGAAGCCCAAGCCATAGTTTCCGATTTTGGATAATTTAGAGTATCGCGGTACACTTCTTTAATTCCTTCCATCCCTTCAAAATATCTGATTTTCGGTTTCCGATCAATAAAGTTGCAGACCGAAAGGAGCTCCGGAAGCATTCTTAAAAATTTTTCTTTTTTTTCTTCAATTTGCCCCTCAATTTTCCGCGGGTCCTCGGCGTAATAATACTTCTTACTTTTTCTTGAAGTAATGCCTACCAAAGCTTTTTCTTTTAAAGTTGCAATAACGTCATAAAGAGTAGTTCTTTTTATCTTTGATTTTTCGGAAAGGCGCTGGATAGATGATTCCCCTAGCTCTAGAAGGCTTAAATATACCTGGGCTTCTTTTTTGTTTAAGCCGATGTCTTCTAAGTTTAGCATAAATTTTATATTAATTATAAATTATGTCGTCAAAAAGGTCGTCATTAATAATGTATAATATTAGCTCATTAATTGTCAATAATTAATATAATATGTCCCCATTAAGGACAGATTAAATTATTATGCCTATAATTTGTCTATGCTAACTAGAGAGGTGGGTTTTATGAAAAGAGAATTAACCAAAGAAAAATATTTTGGCTTGGGCCGGGTGCCAATCGGTATTGGCGCAGTCTTAAAAGGCTGGAATATTACTGAAGAGCATTTTAAGGACGCTTCTTCCCTTCCGGTGGTTGATTTTAGAGCCATGACTCCGGCCTGCCTGCACGACTGCTTCCATTGTTTTACCGACAAGTTAAAAAAGACCTTAACCCTAAAGGAGATAAAAAATATAATTGACCAGCTCGCGGAAATGAAAACTATCGCCATTGACTACTTAGGCGAGGGCGAACCGACTTTAGATCAGGATTTTTTCGAGATAATTGAATATACGGCGAAAAAAGGCATCCAGCCGATAATTTTTACCGATGCGGCTACCAAGCTTAGGGACAGGGATTTTGTAAAGAGAATAAGCGCGACCAGCGCTTCGGTCTGCCCTAAATGCGACAGCCTCTGGAATAAGGATTTTCAAAACTGGGTAGTCGGCGACAAAACCGGAAAGTATTTTGATCAAAGAAACGAAGCGATACAAATGCTAATTGAAGAAGGATTTAATAAACCGGCAGCTGATGGCACCACGCGGCTCGGCTTCGACATGGTGGTCTGCCGGAAAAATATGCGCGAGGTGGAAAAAACTTTAAGATATTGCCGGGAAAATAATTTATGGGTAATCTTTTCTTTTTATCTCCCTTCTGGCCGGAGCGGCCGCAATAATTTTGATAAATCTCTATTGCTTGCCAAAGAGGAAAAAAGGCAAATCCAGAAAATTGTAAAAAGAGTTGACGAAGAATACGGCTTCCATCATGAAATACATAACAACTTCCTTACTTCCCGCTGTGTCGAATTTATGTGCATTTATGGCGACGGCCGGGTCTCGCCCTGCGTCGGCAACGAAAACATCGTCGGCAATATAAAAACCCACTCCATCAAAGAGCTGCGAAAAATAATAATCGAAAAATTTCCCTGCCACGACCCCAAAACTTTTAACGGGAATTGCTGCTATCGAGAAACTATTCAAGCTCTAGTTTAGTAATAAATAAAGAAAAAACGCCCGTGATAAATCTATGGGCGTTTTGCATCAAGACAGGTGAGCGTCGCCTGTCAGACTTTAAAGATCTAATCTAAGAATCTAGGTCGGCCAGGGACCTCCGCTTTCCCATGCCCGAACCAGTTCCGGGCCATTGGCGATAATAAGAAGCCTGCGTCTCTCCCTGTTCAAGGTTTTCGCCTTGATATGAGGAGAATTGTAGTTACTTCTTTCGTAACAATAGTCAGCTTGGCACCCAACTATTGCTTTTTCCAGCTGCTGGCCCAACGCCGTACCGGGAAGCGGAGTGACAAAGAAGAGGACGGCGCACTTCATGCCGCACTCGCGAAGGCGGGCGGCATAGCGCACTGTTTTTTCCACATCTTCCATGGTCTCGGACGGGAAGCCGATCATGAATCCGCCATAAACTTCAATGCCAGCGGAATTAAGCGCCATCACAACCTGCTCTGCGATCTTCGGATCGCAATAAAGATTGCCCTTGTTAACCGACCGGAGAGTTTCCCGGCTGGCGCTTTCAACCGCCAGATAGATCCGGTAACAGCCGCAAGCGGCCATTTTTTGAATCAACTCCTGGTTAACGACCAGGCTCTGGTTTGTTTGGACGGTAAGCTGGCGGATGCCAATTCCGCCGATGGCTGTCCAGTCCAACCGCGCTTCATGGAGCAACTCGGCTATCTGGACGGCTCGCTTAGGATTGGCCATGAAGTTGTCGTCTTCAATGACGACTTCTTTATAGCCTTCCTCCATGAGCTTGTCGAAAAGGCGCCGCACGTACTCCAGAGAATATGCGCGATGATTGTGGCCGTGCACGGTTTCCACCGCGCAAAAATCACAATTATATGGACAGCCCCGAGTTGTGAAAACCTCCGCAACTTTCGTATTTCGCGCCTTTCCACCATGGAACCGCTCGCCTCCGTACTGGATATTGCGAACCAGATGATAAGCTGGCAACGGCAGACTATCCAGGTTTATCACCGGCTGGCCCTGAACAACCCTTTCCTTGGGCGGATCGCCGCCAAGAAGCGACTTGACCAGACTAGTGAAAGCAATCTCGCCTTCACCCTTAACCAAATAATCGAAAGCGCCGGTAGCCAGAGACTGCTCGGGCTTGGTTGAGGCGTGGTAGCCGCCGGTAACTACCGTTATTTCGGGGAAGGCTTTCTTGATTGCCCTGCCCAGCTCAACATCCACATCGGACTGGGACGTAGTAAGGGAGGACAAGCCGATAATAGCCGGTTTAACCGCTGCGATCCGGTTCAGAATCTCTTCGATTTCCAGCCCGTAACGAAGAATAGGCTCTCCGTCGATCGGGGAAACTTCGCCGGTAAGATGCTCATTCTCGAATCCTTCGGCTGCCGCGTCCAAAAACGCAACGCTTATACCGGCTTCTTCAAGACAGGCGGCTAATTGAAGAATGCCGCTGGGCATCCCGATCCGCTTTAATTGAAACCTAAAGCGGGTCTTGTGGGGATGGATAAACATAACTTGGAAATTTTTTTCTTTTTCTGTCATTATCGGCCTCATCTCAACTCCTCCAGGTAATCAGGCAGTGCCAATGGAATTTGTTCATCCCCGTCAGTATAAAAAACTGAACAGGGGCAATACTCAAATAATCTAAATACCTCCCTCACCCGCTCAGAATCCAAGATGCGCTCGAGCGGCTCCTCTTTCAGATTTCCGTACTTCCGGCTATGACTTGGGCAGTCCACTACATCGCCGTTCGGGTAAACAGTGAACGAATAAAGCGGACGGCGACATTGCGGCTGATCAATCATTCGCGTACCGTGTTCCGGCGACCAGACAATTCCCAGTTCGGCGTCTTTGGCCGCCATTTTTTGGAAAAATTCACGGGCCCGGCCAAAATCATGGCAGACTGATTGCTCTTCATTTGAAGTCGAGATCTGAATAAATTCCTCAATCCAGGGAACAATGCCAAGCGCCCGGCAGAATGGTAAGAGGTCATTTAACGCCCGATTCTCGTTGTTAATGGTAACCGGCATTTCAACCGCCAGCCTCCCGTCACCCTGCATTCCCAGACGTAAGCATTCTTCAATCGTTTTCAAAGCCAACCGGAAATGCGGCCGCCCGACGAGCTGGTTATGCTTCGCTTCGATCGTATCGCGGATCGATATGATCAAAGCGATATTCCGGTCGTTCACCCAAGCTATTTCCGCGTTTGAGAGTAAGGTTCCGTTGGTAAATATCACCATTCCCAGCCCATGTCCGATAATCCGGTCAATATAATCAAAGGCGCTCTTCCAGGTAAAAAGTTCGCCTCCACCGGCGTAGATCACGGCCTGAACGCCAACCTGTTTGGCTGTACCGAGTATTGCCTCAAGCTCCTCGTTTCTAAAAAATGGGCCATCCAGATTGGCCAACAATTTGGATTTATCCTGACCGGTAAAACAGCCGCGGCAGACTTGGTTACAGGAGGTAGGTAGCATAATGTAGACAAACTGGAAACGCGGATCTCCCTCGCCGTTCTTCACCCATTTGAGATTATGGGCCATGATTTCTTCGGTTTCCTTGTTAACCGAATAATACTTTAAATGGCGCGCTGGGTTGATAATTGCTTTCGACTGAACGTTTGGGCCTCGAATAACTATTCCATCATCTTTCTTAAATTTAATCAGTTCCTTGAGTTGCATTTTTAATATCCTTTCATCCATTGTCAGCATATTTTAAAGACCGCATCCATCCCTATAATGGACATGGTAAAACATAGTAAGAAGGTAAAAGACTGTCAAACTGTTGACAACATTTGACAAATGACCTAGGCTAAAGCAAATGAATAACTACCTAAATGACAACGAAAAAAGAGTCTTATCCGGCTTGTATAAGCTGGAAGACTGTTCAATCCAAAAAATCGCCAAAGAAACCTTAATTAACCGGACCACCCTCTACCCCATCCTGGAAAAGCTCGCTGACAAGGGTTTGGTTTCAAAAATCAAAGTCGAGGGAAAAATTCGGTTCCAGCCGATTTCAAAAGAAGAATTCGCGCTTTGGGCTGAAAGGAAAGAAAAAGAGCTGAAAAAAAACAACCGCGAGCTTTTGCATTGGGTAGGCGAACAAGCAAAAAATAAAAAAGCGTCCCTTTTTTCAGAGATGAAATGTTTTGAAGGAATCGAAGGAATCAGAAGCCTTTACGCCGATACCTGGCGCGACAACCCGAAAAAATTAATTTACGGAATTACCGATTACCATAGCGCCTACGAAAACTTGGGTGAATTTTTCCGCCAAGAGTATTTGCCGGCAAGAATCGGGCACGGCGTTTGGATAAAAAACTTAATTCCCGAAAGCGCGGAAGGAAGAAAGGAATTAAAAGACGCGAAAAAGATGCTTAGAGAGATGAAATTCATCAAATTGTTTAAAGACTTAAATATTGACGTAAATATCTACGGCTCAAAAGTTTCCATTGTCGCCTATGACAAAAAAAATCCGTCCGGCGTTATCATCAAAAACGAAAAAATCGCCGAAGCGATGAAGGAGATTTTCAGTTATCTTTGGAAAAACGCTAAATAATTATTTTTTCGCATTCCATTACTAAAAACCCCCGGATCCAACCCGGGGCGTTTTTTATTTCCCAAAGAACACTTTTTGCTATTTTTTTATCCTAATCGTTCGCTTACTTTTTCCCAGTTAATTATATCCCAGATTGAGGCGAAAAACTTTGCCCGATCGTTTTTGTAATCTATGTAATAAGCGTGCTCGAAAGCGTCAACCACCATCAATATATTAAAATTCGGGTAAAGGTTAACGCTGTGTTTTTCTATTTGCATAAGCAGAAGGCGATCGGTCAGCCGGCAATAAGCCAAAGCCGCCCAGCCCGACCCTTCGACTGAAATTCCGGTTTTATTGAATTCATCTTTAAAGCGGTTAAAATCGCCAAAATCCTCTTTTATTTTATCCGCCAGTTTTCCCGAAGGCTCGCCGCCGCCTCCTTGTCCGGCAGGAGCCAAATTTTCCCAAAATAAAGAGTGTAAAACATGCCCGCCAATATTAAAAGACAAGGCCTTCAGTTCCGCTTTTATGTCAATTTCTATTTCACCCTTATGGACTTTGTCCAACTTTTCTAAAATCGCGTTCGCGCCAATAACGTAAGCGGCGTGGTGTTTATCGTGATGGATTTTTAACTGCTCTTCGCTCATTACCGGTGCCAGCGCGCCATACTCGTAAGACAAGGACGGGAGAGAATATAATTTTTGAGGCATACTTTTTTGTTAAAAATAAGATACCTTATTATTATAGCAGTATAATTAAATTTTAATGAAGAGCCGCGGCTCGTTAAATTAAGGCGGCCAGACGCTCTTTTCTTTTAAACGCGATATTTCTTCCGGTAAAAAGCTGCCCCGTCTGCAAAGCGATTTTCCGACAGGCTTAAAATATTACCTGCGTATTAGGGAGTTTTTCCTCAATTGACTTTATAGAGTCCAGATTGTATTTATTTTCCGATAAATTCAGAATTTGAAGGTTGTCTTTTATATTTTCAATCTCATTCGGCATAGTATCGATTTCATTGCCGCTAAAATTAATAAATCTTAAATTTTTCAGCTGGCCTATTTCGGCCGGGATGCCGGTAAGATTATTATTGTGCGCGTCTAAAATCCGCAATTTTGCCATTTTTCTGATTTCAGCCGGCAAAGCGCCTTCCAAATTATTATTATCAAGATAAAGCTCTTCCAAGCTTTGGAGCTCGCCGATTTCAGACGGAAGCGTTTTTAATTTATTGCCGGAAAGTACCAGCTTTTTAATATTTTTATCAGCCAACGCTTCTCTGGGAAATTCAGTTAGCCCCCGACCGCCGAAATTACCGGCCGGATCGCCGGCGGTTTGATCCGCGGCTCCGCCTGAAGCCGGTTTACCGGGCGCTGGGTTATCGGAAACGGCTGGCGTATTGTCGTTTGGCAAAGAAGTATCTGCATTTCCAGCCGATCTAGTGTCGGTCTTTAGGCTGCTTCGCCGCACCAGGTACCCGCCCAAAACCATCACTGCTAGCGCTAAAAGTATTATTAAAATATTTTTCATATTTTTTAGCGGTGAATTATTAAATACTCCTTCAAAGCTTTTTTGTTGGATTTGAACGCGATCTTGTCCATCGGAAGGTCTTCCAGATCGAAAAATTTTCCTTCCAGAATCTCTTCTAAATCAAATTTTTTTGCGTCATCGAATTCTGCCTTGGCAAAAAAGAATAAATCCAGGGGCGCGTATTCGATATCGTGGTATAAATAATCGTTCGTGTAAGATCCAAGGTAATAGAGTTCGCCGATTTGGATTCCGATCTCTTCCTTTACTTCGCGCCGGGCCGCCTCTTCGGCGGTTTCATAAAAATTAATAAACCCGCCGGGTGAATCCCAGAAGCCTGCCCGCGGATCTTTGGCCCGCTTAATGAGATAGATTTGATTCTTACTGTTTACTAAAATTACCCCGACCGCCGGACTCGGATTGCGATAATATTTGAAACCGCATTCGGAGCACCAATGCTGGTTTTTTTCTGTTTTTAGCTTGTTTTTGCATTTAGGGCAATAGATAAACATAGCTCTTAAATTGCGTACGCTAATAAAGGCGGAGCAGGGCCGGAAATATTTCACTAAAAACTAGACTTTTCCCAAATCCAAAACCTCGTCAAATTTTATTTCTTTAACAAAATCCGGCATGTGGCTTACCATAATGAGCGCCCCTTCGTATTCGTTAATCGCCTTGGCGATTACCGGAAGATGGCGGAAATTTATATGGTTGGTCGGCTCGTCTAAGATTAAGAGTCCGGGCCGCATAAGCGTAAGGCGCGCGAAAGACAAGAGCCCTTTTTGCCCTTCCGAAAGTTCGGAAACCTTGTGGCCCATCAGGCTGCCAGTAATTAAAAACCCGGCCGCGACCGAGCGCATGGTTTGAGTGTCAGTACCATCCGCCAAAACGCTTTGGAGCGATTCAAAAACCGTCTGGTTAAAATCGAGGTTAGAAAAATCCTGGCTATAATAGCCGACTCTTACCTGCTCCAAAATTTTCGCTTCTTTATTTTTGCCCGAAACAAGCGAGCGTAAAAACGTGCTTTTGCCCACTCCGTTCGGTCCGGTTACTAAGAGGTGCATTTTTTTGCGGAGAGTTTTATCGACTTTTTTTATCTGCGGCTCGTGGTTATAGATAATCTTCACGGCGCTAATCTTAACGATTTCGCCAACAATTTCTTGGGTCGGAATATCGAACGGCCGGATAGTTCTATCTTCCTGCCGGACGTCAACCATATCTTCTTCCAGCTCGGCAGTTTCATCTTTTAATTTTTTGGCCAGCTTGCGCATCTTGCCGCCTTTATTGGCGAAAAAATTTACCTTTTCCTTGCGGTCGATAATCTGTTTTTTTAACTGGGCGTTTTTTCTCTGCTCGCGCTCGACCCTTTTACTGATTTCTTCCACTACCGAATAATAATCGCCGACGTAAGTTTCGATTTTTTTGGTAAAAACATCAAGATAAATAACGCCTTCAGTAAAGCAATTTAGGAAATCGGCGTCATGAGAAATTACGATCACGGTTTTATCGTACATGATTAAGAAGGTAATTAGATGGTCAATTCCCTCTTGGTCCAGGTTATTGGTCGGTTCGTCAAGCAGTAGGATATCCGGATTTTGGATTAAAGCGAAAGCCAGTAAGAGCCTGGCTTGCTGGCCGCCGGAAAGGTCGCCGACGCGCCGGTCAGTTGGCACATCCAGGTTTACCGCCTCTAATACTTTAGAAATTCGGCTAGCTAAGTTGCCGGGCACGATCTCAAAAGCTTTGGCAAAATATTGTTCCACGGTTAAGTCCAAATCTTCCCGGGCCATTACCTGGCGGGCAGTCGCGATAGTCGCGTTATTCGCAACCGAAACCCGGCCGGACTTGGGTTTTAATTCACCCATGATTAAAGCGAACATCGAGCTCTTGCCTGCGCCATTTTGGCCCATTAAAGTAATCTTCGCGCTTTTTCGCACGCTAAAACTGGCCGCGTCCAAAATCGGCTTTTTTTCCTCGTATTCAAATGCGACTTCGTCGAACCGTAAAATTACTTCTTCAGCCATACTATTAACCTTAAAAATCGCCCCACCAATGAAGCGATTTTAAATTCAAAAATTCAAATTTTTAGCTAACATTGGGTGAGATACGGGGATCGAACCCGTAACGCTAGCGCCACAAGCTAGTGTGATACCACTTCACCAATCTCACCATTTTACAATTTTTCTTTATGGTTATGTACTAAATGATGACAGTTTCTGCATAACCATACAAGATTTTGTATCGTATTATTTTTTCTATTACTGTCAATATGGTGGGCTTCTAAAACCCGTTTATCTTCTGTTCCGCATCTCTTGCATATCAACCGTACTTTACTTTTTATTAATAGACTCCTATAAATAAACGTGCCACCCTGCCATAGCGGATGATTTTCGCCGGAGTAATATACATTTCTCCATTTAGTTTGACAAGATTTGGAACAAAAAAACTTACCGCTTTTCGATCCGTTAAGATGCCTGGGCATTCTCCAAACTTCTTTTCCGCAAATTCCACAAATTACATATTTCCCCTTCCTGACTCCTAATGAACTGCATTTCCTGGAGCAGTATTTCCCCCATCCTAACTTTTGATGATTAGGCTTTGAGTAAAATTCTTTGTCGCAAATTTTACATTTAACTATTGGCATAATTAAATTATACCAAGCAGTAATAATAATGTAAAATGAACGAATTGTGGTCTGCTTCTATCAACTACCATCAAAATCAGAATATCAACCTCCTTATTACTTAAAACCAATCAGCGCCTGGTACGCCCAGTTGGAATCGGACCAACATATCCAGCTTAGAAGGCTGGTGTTCTATCCATTGAACTATGGGCGCCTAACAAAAGAAAAGGGCTTTAGCCCCGCTTGCCTAAAAGGCATCTTCTTACTTAATAATTTAATAAATTTTAGCCAATATGTCAACTTTATCGGCTGGCGCCCGAATAGCTTATAGCTCGGATTATACTCCAATCCTGGTAATTTATCGGCAACCTCCCGTAAACCTGGGCAAAGGTACTTAAAGCCGCCTGTTCCTTTAAAACATCCCTTTGGGGGCGGAGGCCGTAAGCCATGATAGTTATGGCGGCGTTATCGTAAGAGTCCAGCATGTTTGGCTGGCGGTGATAGATTTTAACAAAATCCGCTTTTACCGCCTCTTCGCGTTCCGGATTTCTTTGGGACGGCCAGCGGCCATTAGCGATTTTTCGCGCGTCTTCCCATTCGCTTTCGCTCTCCGGGTTTTTTCCAAAGGCGTCAAAATACGATTTTAAAATTTCTTCTTTTTCCGCCGCCGAAAAATTTTCCAAATAATCAACCTTCACTCCCAGCACCTCCCCTTTTTCTTCGCTCGCCTGGTCTTCATTCTTTTTCTCCTCATTAACGTTTTTATCAGCATTTTTTTCGCTATCATCCTTATCGTCTTTGACAAACTCTTCAATTTTTTCTTTATCCTTACCGCCTTCCTCTATTTTTTCTTCGTTCACGCTTTCTCCAGCCGGAATTTCATTTTTCACGCCCTCGACTTTGGAAAAATCATTCATTAAGGAATTCCAGTCTTTCCCTAAAGCCGCCGGAACCGCGTAGGCCGTCGCCCAGATCCTGGTATCTAACGGCGCGTCTTCTTTTTCCAACCCTCCGTCAGCCGCCTGCAAGGCTGCTAAAAAATCTTTCGGATCGCTCCCGTTTTTTGCCCAGCCACCAGCATCCTCGCCCAAAGCATTTATCGCCATCAAAACCCAGCTGGTAGAAAAACTGTTGCCAAACCCGCCGTCTTCTTTTTGGCTCGCAGCCAGATAGCTTTTTGCTTTGGCTATCGCTTCGCCTATTTTCGCGTCCTGGGAAAGCGGACGCAAGGCCTGGATGGCGGCCGCCGTCAGATCGACTCCGCCAAAACTGCCGCTTGCGTCTTGTCCTGACAAAATATAGTTTACGTCTTTGGCGATTATTTCATCGCCCGCGCCAAACCCGGCATTTTCCAAAACCAAGAGGGAGAAAATATCGTCATTATTATAATCCGGATCGCCGAACTGGACGCCGTCAAATTGGCTGGTTATTTTTTTTATGTAATCGATTTTTAACCCGTTGTAAGGATTAATATTTAGAGCCATTAAAGCCATGGCCCGCCGGACATAATCGGTTAAGCCAAAACCGCTATCCGACGCGCCCTGGTAATAGCTTTTTATTTTTTCTAAATTTTCTCCCGGTCCGTAAGCGCTAAAGGCGATCGCCGCCCAGTCGGTAATCATGGGACTCGCGAACGACCCATCCTCCTTTTGATTCTTCGCTAAAAATTCTATGGCTTTTCCCAGATCAAAAGCTTTTTCCAAGGGCAAAAAGTATCCCCCGCCGCCGTTAATTCCGCTGTTTATCGGAACAGCTTCAGGTACTGGTTCTTCGGCCGGTGCCTCATGCCCGCTAATTACTATGGCCGGGCTGTCTAAAAACCCCGGTTTTTTTCCGTAAACAGTTAAAGGAGTTGTTGTAGCGGCCGTAAATTTATAGCCTCCGTCGGCCGCTTCATTTTCCGCTCCGTCCACCAAAACCTTACTGCCCGCGGACGGACTCCAAACCGGATTCCAGTCCGCGTCCAAGCCAAACTGATAAACTTTTATCTCCACCTCACTGCCGACCGTCGGCGTTGTAGTGGAAGTTTCAATTTTTAAAGGGTTTGTATCATAAACAAGGAGCAAAGAATCATTTTCGCTTAATATCTGTTTGTTTAAAGCTAGCATGCCATAGTCCAGGTTTAAAAAATAGGACCAATAGATTCCGTTGCCGTCTTTATTGTTTTCATAAGTTCCGATTGAATTTAAAAAAGCGTCGCTGCCCCAATAGCTGAAATTATTCAAAAGCCCCGATTGCTCTATGGCGCACTTGGCGTTTAAGGTTTCGGTCTCCGCGTCCGGACTTTCTTTGCAGGGGGAAACGCTTATATCTCCATTAAACAAGCTCTCGCCCGCGGTTTCCATTCTTAAATGAATAGTGGCGGCGCTAACGCCAAACGGCGCGGCTAGGATAAGCGCGGCCAGGATAATAATTCCTGAATTTTTAAAACTGATTTTCTGCGTTTTCATACTTCCAGCTGATTACATCGCCGGGCTTTAATTCATACCCTGAAATTCCAACGTTAGCCGGCTTGTTGTTAATATAGTAAATCCAAAACTCTCCGGTTTTGGGATTATTTTTTATTCCATTTATTTCTTCAACAAAAAACCCGATTCCTGAATAATTTTTCCCGCTAAACGACAGCGCTCCCTTATTTTTCAGGCTGTCCATTAAATCATAAACCGTACTTCTGGGCAAAACCGAGGCGCCGAATTTTTCACTGCCAATATAAAGCGCGGCCGGATACATGTTTTCTGACTGGACAATCTCTACTTCCTTTTCGCGAGCGCCATCTCCGCCTGGCACAGTTTCATTTACAGCCGAAACAGATTGATTAACCGCCGCGGAACCCGTATCTGACCCAATTTTATTGCCCGCCACTTCCTTTTTTGGCAGATTATTCGATTTGTCAGAATCGGCCGAGGTCTTCTTCTCTATATAACCATTCAACCCCGGATTATCGGTTAATCCCAAACCATCTTCCGAAACACTGCCTTGAGGCTCTGCGCTTTCTTCGGCGGCCAGATTAGAATCGCCGCTTATTTTTTCCGAGACCGGCAGTTCTTTATTGGCGTCCGAATCCAGCCAGCCTGCATTTCCAATAAACGTTAAGGATAAAAAGACGAAAAAAGCCGCCAACACAATCATTCTAAATTTTTTGGAAAAATTTATCATACAAAAACCCGCCTTTCGAGCGGGTAAATAAATTCAACTGTTGTAAAGCCAAAGCTTGAACTAAAAAATAAACAAAGGCCTGAATTTATTTTCCTCTTTGCTCGAAGAGAAAATATTTATTTTAGGCCTTGGTGTTCTGGCTTTCCTTGTTCTTCGCCTAAATAGCGCGGAACAAAAATTACAGTTGCGGCACAGCGCCCGATTTTCACGGGACTTTCCCAAAGCTATGCACTAATTATATCTGATTAAAAGTGGCCAGTCAACAATTGCGCATCGCCTTAGTCTTTTAGACCCCCCCCCTTGCCCCTTGCTACTACCGTAAAAAAATAATATAATGAAAGCAGGCAAAACTTAAAAAAACTAACCCGGCAATAAAACTATGGCTAATCTTTTCAAAAAATTAGCGGGTCTCAATAACGCAATTGAAATAACCAACCTGGCCGAAGGAGAAACCGAAGCCGGGGAATGGGGCGAAGAAGGCGCCAAAGAAGACGGATGGCTGGGTGAAGAATTTGACGAGGGCCAGCTTTCGATTGATGTTTACCAGACTCCGGAAAATATCGTAGTAAAATCGACCATCGCCGGCGTAAAACCCCAGGATATTGACATTTCAATCAACAATGATATGCTGACCATCCGCGGACGGCGGGAAATGGGAGAAACTGTCCGGGAAGAAAATTACCTTTTCCGGGAATGCTACTGGGGCAATTTTTCCCGCTCGGTAATTTTGCCGGTGGAAGTAAAAGCGGAAAAAATCGAAGCTACTTTGGAAAACGGCATTCTTACCATTGTCTTGCCTAAGGCTAAGACTATGAAGCAGATTTCGGTTAAGGTGAAAGAAATATTATAATGAATTTTCGGATGGGGAAAATCCGCGATACGGGAAAATACCGGCTAATCTTAAAGGCATGAAAATAATTTTCATAATCGATCGCTTCGAGGGGGAAGAAGCCATTTTAAAAACCGAAGACGGAAAAGAGACGGTAGCCTTTCCCCGCCGCCTTCTGCCAGCGGCAAACGAGGGGGCGATGATCAATTTTGACTTAAAAACTTTGAAAGAAGCCGAGGAGGAAAAGAGAAAAAAGGCCAAAGACGTTTTAAATGAGATTTTAAATCTGGAAGAAGAAAGCCCTGACAATTAAGGCCGTCGGGCCGGAAAAAAGGGAAAGAAGCCTGTTTCAAAATCAATGCCGAGCTTATCCGCCAAATTCGACAGTTGGAAGCAGAACAGATTGCTTAGTTTAGCAGTCGTTTTTTTTATTGCTTTATTAGTTTTTTTGGGGATTCTATGCGCCGCTATTTTCATTTTTCAAAGCCAGTATAAAGGCAAGGCCTACCCCGGGGTTTACGCCGGCAATATTAATCTGGGCGGAAAAAACCAAAATGAGGTTAATTCCATCCTGGCAGAAAAATTTTCCGAGATTGATAAAAACGGCATTCTTTTTTATCGCGGAAACGGCCAAGTTATCGTTTACCCGGCATTGGCGGAAAGCGCCGATATTGCCGTTAACTTAATCAGTCTCGATCTTGACGCGACCTCAAAAAATATTTTCCAATACGGAAGAGGGGCAAGCTTCTTCTCCGGCCTTTTAGATATCTTAAACGCCGCGGTTTACGGGGAAAGAGTTTTTTTAGCCGTCGAAACTAATGATGAAAAGATAAAAGAGCTTTTGGAAAACGGCTTCACTCCCCTAGAAGTCCAGGCTAAAAGCGCCGGCCTTGAATACGCAAACGGGGCGTTCGCCGTTACCCGGGAGCAGTCCGGCCAGCTGGTAAATTATGACAAGGCTTTAAATTCTTTAAAAAGCAATTTAAGGCGGGCCAATTTCTCCCCGATTGAAGTCGAAATTAGCCAAGTTGCCAGTCCCGAAGTAAGCTATAGCGAAGTTTTGGAAAGCGACGCCATTAACCGCGCGGAAAGCATTATCGGCCTGGCGCCGCTGACTTTAACCTGCAAGGACAAAAAATGGCCAATCGCGAAAGAGGACTTGGCGGGCTTCCTTGCCTTGAAAAAGGATTATGCTTACTGCCAGGCCAATCCGGCGGAATGCGAAAATACAGCTTTAAGCAAGATTAAGGTTGGAATCGATGAAGATAAGTTCAGGGAATACCTGGAAAAAAACGTATCTCCGCAAATCGATATCGCGGCCCAGGATGCCAGGTTTAAAATCGAGAATGGCGCCGTTACCGAATTCCAGGGATCAAACGACGGACAAAAATTAGACCTGGAAAAAAGTCTGGCTAAAATAGAATTTGAGCTGGCTATCAAAAAAAATAATAAAGTCGAGCTGGCGGTCGAGGTTACCAAAAGCGGCTTAAGCCAAGAAAGCGTAAACGAATACGGGATAAAAGAAATTGTCGGAATCGGAGAATCGAATTTTGCCGGAAGTCCGACCAACCGGAGAAAAAATATCCGTACCGGCGCCAATAAGTTAAATGGAGTATTAATCCGCCCGGGCGAAGAATTCTCACTGCTTAAAGCTTTGGGCAAAATTGACGGCACTACCGGATATTTCACCGAGCTGGTAATCAAAGGCAACAAAACCATTCCCGAATACGGCGGCGGGCTGTGCCAAATCGGAACAACGGTTTTCCGCGCCGCTTTGGCTTCGGGCCTGCCGATTACCGCTCGCGCCAACCATTCTTACCGGGTCCAGTATTATGAGCCGGCCGGAACTGACGCGACGATTTATGATCCGGCGCCGGATTTAAAATTTTTAAATGACACGGGAAATTACATCCTTATCCAGTCCCGCATTGAAGGCAATTATTTATATTTTGATTTCTGGGGAGCTAAAGACGGCCGCCAAATTACGAAGACCAAGCCCGTTATCTACAACATTGTTAAACCCGCGCCCCAGAAAATCGTTGAAACCACCGACTTAAAGCCGGGCGAAAAAAAGTGCACGGAAAAAGCCCATAACGGCGCGGACGCCTATTTTGATTATAAAGTCATCTATCCTTCGGGCGAGGCAAAAGAAAAAAGATTTTCTTCCCATTATCGCCCCTGGCAGGCAGTCTGCCTTTTAGGGGTGGAAAAATTATCGGCCGAAGCAAATGTCCAGACTCCCGCCGTCCAGAGCACCGGCTCAAGTACTATCCAGACTCCCGCACCTGCCGTCCCTTCTTCCGGGGAAACCCCGCCAGTTCCAAGCCAATAAAAAAAGGCCGGATTAAGCGGGCAGGCAAGAAGTTTCCATCACCATTTCCCCAGTTAAAGAACCGGGTAAACGTGACGAGAAAATCCCCATGCTTGTCGTGCCTGGCCCGCTTAATACGGCCTTTGCACTATTAATTACACTATTTTACTATATATTTGTTTGCTATAATGCAATGTTTTCGCTATTGCCACGAGAACTTACCAATATAGCACACATATTTGGGGTTGTCAAGCGCAAGAGGAAAAATACTAATGTTTTCTTATATGAATCATAAAATTATTACCAGCCGGGAAAATCCGAAAATAAAAGAAATAATCAAGCTGAAATCAAGCCGCAAAGAGCGCGAAGCCAAGGCCTTGGCTGTCGCCGAAGGCTACCGGGAATTAAATTTAGCCTTGCAAGCTGAACATAATATCGATTCCCTCTTTTTTTGCCCCGAATTTTTAAAGGGCAGGCCAATATTTAATCTTCCACCAGACAAACTGATTGAGGTTTCGCCGTCGGTCTTTGAAAAAATTTCTTTTCGCGAAAATCCGGACGGCGTCCTGGCAATACTGCGCTTAACCCCTCCTTCATTAGCCGGCATTAAACTTTCAAAAAATCCACTGGTAATAGTTTTGGAAGCGGTAGAAAAGCCCGGCAACCTCGGGGCGATCCTGCGGACCGCCGACGCGGCCGGTGTCGACGCGGTTTTGATTTCTGATCCGAAGACCGATTTATATAATCCCAATGTCATTCGCGCGAGCCAGGGAACGATTTTTACTACGCGGGTCGCGGCTGGTTCGCGCGGCGAGATTCTTGCGTTCCTGGGATCCAAAGGCATTTCCCTCATAGCTACGACGCCGGGAGCAAAGAAACTTTACACCCAGATTGATTTAAAAAAACCGACCGCAATTTTAATGGGAACCGAAGACCGGGGCTTGTCAGACGCCTGGCTAAAAGCGGCCGATGAAAAAGTTAAAATCCCCATGTACGGAAAAATCGATTCATTGAATGTTTCCGTTTCCGCCGCCGTAATAGTCTATGAAGCTTTGCGCCAGCGAACGCGGGATTAAGCTTCTGCCTCCGCCATTAATTGACTAACAGCACTTTCTTTGTTAATATATTTTTGACCCGTAAAGGGATATTTTTATTTTTCAGAGGACATTAACCATAGCTTAAAATCATTAAGCTGGAGTTAAGTAAAGAAAAGTACTGGAAATCAGGATGTGGCAAAGAAAAAATAAAAACTACCTGGAGTGGTAGCTCAGTTGGTTGCCTGCCTGCCGGCAGGCAGGGAGCGCTGCCCTGTTATGTTCTATATTTATGCTCTGTTATTTGAATCAGGCAGAATATACGTCGGTATGACGTCTGATTTAGAAACCCGAATAAAAGATCATAAACGTGGAAAGACAAAATCCACAAAAAACAGAGGAAATTTCCAAGTCGCAATTCTTGGGGAAGCAGAAAACCGGACAAACGCACGCCAAAAAGAAAAGTACTGGAAATCAGGATGTGGCAAAGAAAAAATAAAAACTACCTGGAGTGGTAGCTCAGTTGGTTACCTGCCTGCCGGCAGGCAGGGAGCGCTGCCCTGTTATGTTCTATATTTATGCTCTGTTATTTGAATCAGGCAGAATATACGTCGGTATGACGTCTGATTTAGAAACCCGAATAAAAGATCATAAACGTGGAAAGACAAAATCCACAAAAAACAGAGGAAATTTCCAAGTCGCAATTCTTGGGGAAGCAGAAAACCGGACAAACGCACGCCAAAAAGAAAAGTACTGGAAATCAGGATGTGGCAAAGAAAAAATAAAAACTACCTGGAGTGGTAGCTCAGTTGGTTAGAGCGCTGCCCTGTCACGGCAGAGGTCGCGGGTTCGAGCCCCGTCCGCTCCGCAATAACTTTAAACAGGCTTGATGGCCTGTTTTTTGTTGTCATTGACTATAACGAACAAATATGGTAATCTAATCGGCTGGCCATTTTTATATCATAAACCTCAAACACAGGAGTTCCTCCCATGAGAGTGAAAGAATTTTTCGCAAGTTTGGGACTCATAATTGTTGGGATCGTAATTTTTCTGGCGATCCTTTTGACGGTCGCGGCCCAGCCTGCCGAGGAACCAGAACTGGTAGGCGGCAAGCCGGTAGCGAGTCTGGCCTGCAACGCAGGCAGACCTACATGAACCTTTAAATGATTAGCCTGGGCGTTGCCCGGGCCACACCCTTGCCGGAATTTTTATTCTTTCCGGCAAGGGTTGTTTTTTTATAACCGAAAAAATTACCAAATAGATGTAAGGCACACGCAAGTTGCGGGAAACGGACCCAAAAGTCCCTTACCGTACAAAGCGCCTTGCATCCTTTTTTTGTTGCCAAAATATTTAATAGCATTATAATTAAAACCATGAGAGTGCCAATTAGAAAACCAGGAAAATATACCCATCTAAAGCCAGACCCCCATCTGACCGAGGAAAAATATAATGAGCTCAAGTCAAAACTGGTTCGCATGTTAAAGTCGCGTCCGCCCCTGATTGAAGAAGTAAAATTCCATGCCCTAAACGGCGACTTCTCGGAAAACGCCGCTTACCAGATTGCCAAAGGGCGCCTCCGAGGCTTAAACCAGCGCATAATTGAGCTGGAAGACCATCTTAAACAGGCAATAATTATCAGCCCGAGAAATAACTTTCGGATTGAGGCCGGGCACAAGGTAACGGTTTTAGTCCGGGGGAAAGAAAAAATTTATAAAATCCTTGGCTCTTCCGAAACTGACCCGGACAAGGGAATAATCTCCCGCAATTCTCCGATAGGCTCGGCGCTCTTAGGCCGCAAGGCCGGCGACCGGGTAAAAGTGCGCTTAGCCGAAAAGGAAGTAATATATGAGATTTTAAAAATTGAATAAGGACGTTTCAAGACTAGACCATAAAAAAACAGGGCCAGTTCAAGGCTCTGTTTTTTTATTTTGCTGGAGTGGGCATATTATCATAAAAAGGGCATGCCAGCTTATTACCTCCGGCTCTTGACATTAATGTTAGAATAATATAACATATAAATAGTTAGAAATAATTAACCTTAAAAACCTATGACTCTTAAAAAATTCCGGGCGCTAAAAATTGTCGTGGCCGCCATCCTCTCCGCCTTAGTAGCCCAGGCGGTAATCATCAACAATTTTTATCTCGCGGCCGCGGGCGTATTAATCGCCATGGCCCTAATTTTGATAATGCGCCGCCAGGTAAAAGAAGTAGTGGCGGATGAGAGGGATTATGAGATTGCCGGCAAAGCGGCCCGCTGGTCATTAACCATCTTTTCCATCATTGGCTCAATAGCAGTTTTTGTTTTACTGGCCCTCCGGAGCGAAAACCCTATTTTTGAGGCCGTCGGTTCGGCCTTAGCCTATTCGATTTGCTCCCTGCTTCTTTTAAATGGTTTGATCTTTAGCTATTTAAATAAATCCTTTACCGGCGGACGGAAAACCCTATATTTTATCCTGGCCGCGGTTTTGATTTTAATCTTTACCGTTGCCGGGTTAAGGCTATTTTCCGGAGAAGACGGCTGGATCTGTGTAAACGGCCAATGGGTTGAGCACGGCCATCCAAGATCCCCGATGCCGGATTCGGTCTGTGGCAAAGCCAGCGGACAATAATCTTATGACTAATAGAATCAAGGAATTAAGGCAAAAATTCGGACTCACCCAGGAAGAACTGGCGAACATCGCCGGGGTCAGGCGGGAAACTATTATTTTTTTGGAACAAGGAAAATATAATCCTTCCTTAAAATTGGCGCATGACGTGGCGCGGGCGCTAAAGGCGAAAATTGATGACGTTTTTATATTCGGTAAATAAAAAAACGCCTTAATTAAGGCATTTATTTTCCAATAATTTTTCAGTTTTAATCTTTCTTCGCGAGCCCGTCAGCCGGGTTAAGCTTATAATAGTTGATGCCGACGTCATTAATCCATTTTTTTACGCTGGCCTTGTCAAATCCTCTGCAGCTATAGCCGCATTTCCAAACAACCATCCCGGCCGGGTTTTTTACGCCTTGCTTTATGAGCGAGTCAATCCGGTTGCCGACGACGCTTATCGCCTGGGCGGGAGAGTCAAAGCAGGAGTAGCCGCTTCTAGTCGGATTTTCCCGGCCGCGGTATCCCCAATAGTTATAGCAATCGACATTGTTGCTTTTTCTCGGCGCATGAAAGCCGAACTCGCTTTCTTTTAAGGCGATGCCGACTATATAAGCGGCGGTAGCCCGGTCTCTCTTAGCTATCTCATCGGTCATGGCCTCCATAGGAGTGCCTTTGATAATCAAAAGGACTTCCCTTTTTAATTTCTCGGCTCTTTTCTGTTCAGCTTCAGCCGCCGAAATTCGCCCGTCCTCGGTTGAATCGGCATCCTGGGGGTCAGAATCAAAAGTGCTGGCTAAAGCCACCTCTTTCTCGCCTTCTATCCCATTGGCGTCCGGAGACGGAGCGGCTGAAAACGGGGAAAAGAAAATAAAAAACGTAATACCGGCCAAAAGGTGGGTAAATAACAGATTAGTTCTCTTTAAGGATGGCTTGGGCGATGCGCTTATAATAGCGGCTTTATTTGATTTTCTGCGGTTTTTTAGCTTCTTTTTCTTAAGCCGTCTTTTGCGCTCGCTGTTAGTTATTCTTTTCATTTATTGGCTAATATTAGTCAATTAAAAAGAATAGCCTTTGGGGCTATCCCTAACTTGAAGTATCTTAGCAGATTTTAGAAAAAAATCAACCCTTGAGCAAGCGGCCGCCGCGGGGCGGCTATTCCCAACCGAATAAATAATAAAGCGCTCTTACCTCTTTGATCCGCTGTAGGCTATGGCGTGAATTATGTCCCAATCAAAAGAGGATTTTGGCTGGCGCCCATAGACGGCCATAAAAGTCTTTATCGAGCTGGCTTCGCTCCCCAGGTTTCTCTTGCCCGGCTTTGGCCCATAGGCGATTATCAAAACGGCGGCATCGTCGCTCAAATCGCCGGGCTTTGGATTCCTTTTATAAATTTTTTTAAATATTTTTTTGGCGGCAGACTCTTTGTAAGGGTCTTTTTTAATTTTTTCTCCCAATATAACCGCCGCCGGTTTTTCTGCGGCTATAAATTCCGGCTTTAGAAGCGGTTGATCGGCGCTATCTATGGCTTTACTCTTATTATTGCCGCTTGCTCCATCGGCAATATTCTCGCCTCTGGTTTTATCATCACCGCTTCCACTCCCGCCAGAACCTTCTCTTTCCCTGTCTGGACTTTGGGCCGGCCGGCCGCCTCCATTATAGGGTGAGGCTGGCAAAGACGGGGAAATAACAATGTCTGGCGGCGGGAGCGTGGTAAACGCCTGAATTGAGCTCGTCGCGATATCACCGTATTCATCAACCGATTCAACGAAAAAATAATAAGTCGTGCTCGCGGACAAATTCGCGAGCAGGCTGTTGTGGCTGACAGTTAGCTGGCCGTCAAAAACCGAATTGTCAAAATCTATAGTCGAAGTTGCATAGGCGACTTTGCTTTTGGCCGGCTTGTCAGTAAGCCAGGCAACGATTGCCGAGTCCGCGGTAGTTGACGCGATTTGGATATTGGAAATTACGGGAGGGGCTAAGCTTTCTAAGGCGCTTAATGCGTTTATTCTTTTGCCGGTAACAATTTTTCCGTCAAGCGGCGGCAAAGAATCGCCGGTTTCTAAAATTAAATCCTTAACCTTGTCCGCGTCCAATCCGGGCTTATAACCCCAAATCAAAGCCGCTAGGCCGGCCGCCTGCGGAGCGGCCGTAGAAGTCCCCTGCATAAAACCGTATTGTTCATCCGATCCGTCGGAAAAAAATTCTTTGATTATTTTAATGTTATCGATATAGCAGCCCCCATAATCATTATCCTGCCCGTCGGAAACCCAGCGGAAGCGGAATCTAAAATTGGAAGTTAAAAATCCAGCCGGAAGGATCGCGTCTTTAAAATGGTAGGCGGCGCTCCCGGCTGGATCCGGAGGCGATTCGGAATTTAGGATGTCCAGGGTCGGTTCGTCGAATTTGCTTCCAAAAGACGGAATAAGGTTAAACTCCTGGAAAGTAGCGCCGTCAGAACTAATTTCTAAAGCCATGTAATCGGTCCAGCGGTCAGTCCGGTACTCCGTATCGCAAGCCGCCCAAAAATCAATTTTGGCTCCGGCGGCGCCGTTTAAATCAATTACCGGCGAGGAAGCAAAGTAATTTGAATCGCCGTCATATGGATTTTGCCGCAAGTCTCCGAATAAAACAAAGTCTGTAGAACTCGCTATATCATAGATTCCCATATTTCCGCCCGCCTCCCAGCCGCCGGGCAAATTGGGCGGATTAGCGGTTTGAAAATCTTCCGAAAACGGCGTGGTAGAGGCCGACCCGGCGATGGTGCTAAAAATATTTTTTCCCGGCGCGGCGACGTCAACCGAAAGATTGCCATAGTCGGAAAACGAAGCCAGGCTGTCATCCTGGCCAGTCGCCGCGACAACGATGACGTTTTTTAATCCCGGCCCGGCCGATGAATCGACTCGGAACCCGGCCGGGTAAATCATTGAGCCGAAGTCGCCTGAATCATGGTTTTGGGCTTGGTTTCCCGCGGCAACGACAAAAATTCCCGGGAAATCCGCGATGGCATCGTACAAAAACTGGTCCAGGCAATCGTGCGTATAGGCTCCGTTTTGGAAATCGTCGCCCCAGCTGGCATTAATAATTTTCGCGTTATTTTGTTTGGCAAAATGGATGGCTTTGACAATTTCGGCCGTGGTAAAGGAAGTTTTTAGGGCCATAATCTTTGCACGGGGAGCGACGCCGGTTATGCCTTTGGCGTTATTCTTCGCGGCGGCGATAATTCCGGCGATATGGGTGCCGTGGAAACTTCCGGTTGGAATCGGCGTTCGGTCATTATCTTCAAAATCATAGCCGTGGCTGCATCCGCCTAACGCATTACCGTTCTCGTCCGCGCAGCCAGTCCCGTCCCACATGCTGGCCGCCAGATCCGGATGATTATAAGCAACTCCGGTATCAATTACCGCGACGACTGCTTCGCCGTTTTGTCCTTCGCTAATTTTCCAGGCTTCATTAGCCTTAATATCCGCGCCATCGATTCCTGAAATTCCGCCGACGTTTTGCCCGAAGTTCTCTATGGCCCAAAGATAATCTTTATAAGGGTCGTTGGAATCGATTGAAAGCGGATGATATCGGTAGTTGGGCTGGGCCAGCTCAATATTCGGATCTTTTTTTAATTCCGCTACTTTTTCTTCGACAGACTTACTATCTTTAATCTTCAAAACTTCGCTGTTTTCTTCAGCCAAGTCCCCGTTTCGAGCAAGGAATTTTCCCCCGGCCAAATCCGAAGCCGCGGTTTGGCCCGAAGGAGTGTCCAAATCAATTTTACTTTCTTTATATTTAACCAGCACTTCCCCTTCGATATAATTTTTGCTTTCAGAAGGGGCGGCGGCCAGAGAAAAATCGCCCCCAAACAGAAAAACGGCGGCTAAAAAAATTATCGCCCAATTTTTTTTCAGACTGTAATTTTTTTCGGCGTCCATGGGTTTCGTCTTATGGAAATAAAGCCCGCGGATTGGTATAATTCATTACTAAATTATCGCCCAAAATAATTAATTTTTAATTAAGGACGGGCTGGAAAATATAAAAAAATCTATTAAATCTTGGCACTTTTTTGCATTTTTTTCGGCTTTACTGCTATAATAAAACGGTGTAGAAATTTACTTGAAAGCTCATGCTTCTTACCTTATCGCAAATCACCGCCAGCATAATCCAGTACAGGTACATGCTGCTTTTTCCGATTTCAATTTTTGAGGGCCCGATCATAACCGTAATTACCGGGAGCCTTACCGCTATCGGAATAATGGATTTTTGGGCGGCTTATGCCATTTTATCCTTAGGCGACATTGTCGGCGACGCGGTTTATTATGCCTTGGGTTTTTACGGCAAAGCCCAGATCATAAAACGCTTTGGGAAATTGCTAAGATTTGACATCAGCCAGGTAGAAAGCCTGGAGAAGCATTTTGAAGACCACGGCGGAAAAACCCTTCTGGCCGGAAAAATTTCCCATGGGATCGGCGGAGTATTCTTAGTCGCGGCCGGCGCGGCTAAAATGAATTTTTGGAAATTTATCGGCTACAATATCCTCGGCACCCTGCCGAAAACTTTATTCCTATTATTAATCGGCTATTATTTCGGCAGGGCCATATCCCGGGTAAGATCGGCCATGGACTATTTTGCCGTTTTCGCCGGTATTGCCTTTATTGCCGCCATCCTCCTTTACCTTTACCGGTCGAAAAAATTCTGGCCGCGCCTATAGGCCTCTGAAAAATTTATGAATCAGGATGAATTAGTAAAAAAATCAATCGAAACGGGAAAAGGGGAAATATTTTATTTTACCAACAGCCGCCACCCGGGACGGCCGACTGTAGTATTTTTGCATGGCCTGTCTTCCAATCACCGGACTTGGGTTCCGGCGGCGCTCGCCTTGGACAATGAAAAATTCAACAGCCTCTTAATCGATATCCGCGGGCACGGCCATTCTGATAAAAGAAAAAGGAAATCGCTTTATAACTTCGAAAATTTAAGCCGGGATTTGGACTTAATTCTAAAAAAAGAGGGGCTAGCTAGAATAATTTTAGCCGGCTATTCTTTCGGCGGTTCTATCTCTCTTGATTTCGCTTTGCGCCACCCGGACATGGTATCCGGGATTATACTTGTAAGCGCCAATCACGCCGGGCCGCTGAAATTCATCGGACCCAGCTGGGCTTCTCCTTTGGCCGATTTGATTACTAATATTTTAGCCTGGCTCTTAATTTGGCAAAGTCGCAGAAAATATCTTTATTACGAGCCCTGGAAGGGAAAAAGCTATTGGGATACGGTCTGGAAAGGCTTTAAAACCATGCCTCTGTCGGTCAACCTCTGGCTCGTATCCCACATGATTAACTTAAATTTAAGGAGTTTAATTAAGGAAATAAAAGCGCCGGTTTGGATAATCCATTCAAGCTACGACCCCTTTCTCACTAAAAAGGAATTAAAAGAAATAAAAGAAGCGATTCCTAAAGTAAAAATTTTTACCCTGGATAATCCCAGCCATTTTATCGCCACCGACATGCAGGAGGAAGTGGCGGAAATTATTTTAAGGTTCTTAAAAGAAAACTTCGTATCATAAATTTAAAATTGCGAGACTTGCCAGCCAAAATTATGAAAATAGCGATTTTTAGCGATACATATTTTCCCCAGGTAAACGGCGTTGCTTCTGTCGCCCGGCAGACTGCCGTTAATTTGAGCGAGGCCGGCCATGAGGTCGCGGTTTTTACGGTTTCGCAGGAGCCGGAAGCGGAATTGAACAGAAAATTAGGCAACCGGTTTAAAGTCATCCTTCTTCCCTCCCTTCCTTTCTGGGCTTACAGCGACTACCGGATAACTTTGCCAGCGAGCTTTTCCTTAAAAAAAGTGAAAAAATTCCAGCCGGACATTATCCATGTCCAGACGCCCTTCGGGGCCGGATGGGAAGGGGTGCTTTGCTCTAAGCTGTTAAAAGTTCCCCTAGTCGGCACCCATCACACCTTCTACGATTACTATCTAAAGCACATTAAGCTGGATTATAAAATTCCGAAAAAACTTTCCTGGAAGTATACCGCCGGTTTTTACAACCGCTGTGATCTTGTTTTAAACCCTTCCCGCGTCTTAAACGACCAGTTGAAAGAAAACGGCTTAACCAAGCCTTCCTTAGTTTTACCCAATCCGATTGATACGGTTTTTTTCAAGCCGGCCGCAACTGAAGAAGAAAAAAAATCAGTTAAAAAGGAGTTTGGCGTTGGCGGGCGAGTGGTTTCCTATATGGGCCGGGTGAGTTATGAAAAAAGCATCGATCAGGCTATCAAGGCTTTTTCTATTGCGTCAGGAAAATTGGAGGATGCGAAAATGATGATAATCGGCGACGGGCCGGAAAGGGAAAATCTGGAACGGTTAGTCAAGAAGCTTAAGCTGGGTGATAAAGTAATCTTTACCAGTTATCTTTTTGGAGGCCAGCTATTAAAAGCCCTGCAAGCCGCCGACGTTTTTATAACCGCGTCGAAAAGCGAAAACCAGCCAGTATCGGTTTTGGAAGCTATGGCCTGCGGCCTGCCGATAGTCGCGGTTTCCGCCGAAGGCCTGCCGGAAATTGTTAATGACGGCAAAAACGGGTTTTTAGCCAAGCCCGATAAACCGGAGGAAATGGCGGAAAAAATTATTTTAATAATGAGGGACTCGAAACTTAAAAATAAATTTTCCCAAAACTCGAGAGAAATCGCGCTTCGTTTTTCCAATAAAATAATAACGGAAAAATTAATCGGGCATTATTCTTCTTTATTAGCATAATTATATCTGATGATATAATTTCATTCACCAGGAAGCGGCTTGGCAAGTCTAGCCATTCCCTGGCTCAAATCAATTATGAAAATTTGCCTTTACCTCGAGTTTAAAAATTTTTTGGGCGGCCTTTTTTACAAAAAAATCGGCACCGGGCTTTTGTCTTCCTATAAAAATCAGGAAGACATGCTAAAGCATCTCGCGATCCCTTTTAGTGGCCGCTGGGATCCGTCTTGCGATATTCTGCAGATTAACACCCCCTGGTTTAAATCCATATATCTAATGAAAAGGGCAAAAAAGCTCAATAAAAAAATCATAGTCTGGGCGCATGTATCTCCCGAAGACGCCAAGCACGTTTTTAGAATCAACCGCTTTATCTACCCGGCAATAAAAAAATATCTCGTTTACGCCTACAATCTCGCCGACGTAATCCTTTGCCCTTCAGAATATACCAAAAAACTGATGATTGCCCACGGCTTGCCCGAAAAAAAGTTAATCGTCCAGTCAAACGGCGTTGATTTGGCCAAATTTTATAAAAGTGAAGAAAAAAGAAAAGCCGGCCGGCAGTTATTCGGGCTGGATGGGCGGCTGGCTGTCGGTACGGTCGGGCTGATAATTCCGAGAAAAGGCACGGACACCTTTTTAAAACTGGCCGAAGGCTTTAAGGAAAATAAATTTATCTGGATTGGAAAAAAATATAACCGCCTGATGGTAAAATCCCTTCCGGGCGAACTGCCCGCTAACGTAAATTTTACCGGCTTTATCGACGATATTTTGGCGGGCTTTAACGCGCTGGACATTTTCCTTTTCCCCTCTTATGAAGAAAACGAGGGGATGGTTATTTTGGAGGCGGCGGCTTTAGGCTTGCCGATTTTGGTCCGCGACATCCCGGTTTACGAGGGCTGGCTCAAGCACGGAGAAAATTGCCTTAAGGCTAAAAACGACAATGAGTTCTCTAAATATCTAAACGAGCTTCTTCGCGATGAGGATTTGAGAAAAAAATTGGGGATTGGCGCCTTGGCACTGGCCCAATCCAAAAGCAAATCCGTCTTAGCGCTAAAGCTAAAAGAAGTCTATGACTTACTTTTAAAAAAATAACTTTGTATCTTTTCGGGTTCTACGCGAAGCACTAAGGAAAATCTTATCAATTACCAAAAAAGCCGGAGGGGATCCGGCTTTTAACTAATTAGTGTTCACGTTTAAGCTACTGGCTTTCTTTCTGCCATTCGGCATTATCCACTTTCCATCCGTTGCCAACGCGGACTATCGTCAGAAGCAAGCCTTGGCTAAATTTCCGGTCGCCTCCATCTTTTTTTTCTATCCGCTCAGTAGTTAGCATAAGCAAATCCATGCCAGCTTTATCGTCTAATGAGATCACTTGCTGGGACAAAATCCCGGTAGTAGTAATCTGGACAACAGGGGTCTTTGACCGGCTAAGCGTTTTCTCTTTTTGCGCTTCCCTTTTTTTCATTTCCTCCGTCATTTTTGGACCTAGCTCTTTTAGGGAGGCATTGCCATAAACTGAAGCGAATGAACTGGCGAGCTCTCCGGCTACTGGGTCAAGCTCTTGAATATCTATATCTTCCGGCAACTGGTCAGCCGGTATTGCAGAGCCGGCTTTGGCTGACTCGTCATTTGCATTTACTGAATCCGCCGGCTTGATTGAATTTAACTTCCCTGCATTAGACAGTTTAATCAGATAAAACGACATCCCAAAAGCCGACACTCCCAGTATCAGATTAAATATCAGAAGTAAAACAATAATTTTTTCTTTGTTTATCATAATTTTCCAGGTTAATAGCAGAGGGTTTGAGCAAAATTCGCCGTGCAGGTAATATAAGAAGTGTTGCAGCCAACGTCATATTCATAATATCCGTTGCCATAGGTGCAAGTTTCTGCGGGAGTGTTACTCCAACCATGGCTTCCGGTAGAACAAGACGACCCGGGACAGCCATCCCCTGTGGCGCCGGTGCAGGTATTGGGGTAAGTAGCCGACCAGTTGGCTACATAAGTCCAGCCTGAAGCGCAGTAGCCAGTAAAAAGGCAATAATCAGCCCAGTACACGGTTCCGCCGGCGGCAGTGCACTGGGCTTCGGTGTGGATCCCGCCGTAAAGCTCATCGGGATTTAGTTTTCTGCATACTTCTAGATAGTTACCACCGACACTAGTTCCACCCTTATAATAAAAACCGAGGTAGCCGTAATCGCCTTCATCGTCAATGAAATAAGGATTTAAAGAAAAGAGTTGAACATATCCAGCAGGACAATGATCCCACCGGTTGGCTGTAGCATGCGCGAAAACAAAATTTACCGGCAAAACCCCGCTTGCGATAGTGCTTAAGCAATTACCGCCTCCCTGGTCAGTGCAAATATCGCCAGACGCGTGAATAGCTCCCGCAACATCCAGCCTTTTTGTCGGTTCAGTCGTTCCAATGCCGACGTTGCCGCCTCTTTTGAAAGTAACCCGGTTATCCGTTCCGTCCCAGAAATTTAAATCATTGGAACTTCCGGCGACATACCCCAGCCATTTCAAAGTTCCGTCCTTTGCCCAGCCGACTCTCGCCTGGTCGGCGGCCGCGGAGTCAGTAATAATCCCTGACGTAGCCGAATAGACATGCAAAGCCGATATAGGCGCTAGCGTCCCGATGCCGACATTGCCATTTTTCATTGTTAATGTTTGCAGCGGATTGCCGGAACTGTTCGGAGTTGTAAAAGACAATCTTGCGCCGGCCCAGCCATTCGTATCAATGACCGCGTCGGCCTTTGCGATCCAGCCAACATACCCTCCATTATTCCCGTACCATCTTAGTGCGCCGTTTCCTGCCGCGCCCGCGGCGCTAGTAGTTGTAAGTTCAAGTTTTGCCCCGGTGTCGCCGCCTGAAGCGATGCCCGGCGCCGCCGTCGATCCGATGCCGACGTTGCCGGCGGTAACTCTTAATCCGCCGCCTTGAATATCGACAAAGCTCTTGCCGTAAGCCATCCCCGGGTTCATAACAATCCCGGTTGGCCAGTCAAGGGTTAATTGCGCGTACGGCGCCACCCAAGCCCCCGATGATCTGTATATTCCATAGTCATTCCCGGATCCTCCTGTATGCCAATAAACACCTGCCGTAGAATCGGTTGATACTGTTCCCAGATCAATATAGTCATTTGACAGAAGAATATTCCCGTTTACTTCAAGTTTTGCCCCTGGCCCTAGCGTCCCGATGCCGACATTGCCGTTCTCAACCAACAATCCGTTGGTGGTGGGGGCGCCGAGGTGGTTTAACGATAAGCCGCCGTTTTTTGTTTGAAAGGTGGTAGATATGTTTAGCGGGGTGTCGATATTTCCACCTGGAGGACCTACGGTAGGGGAAATCCAGACCGCAAGGAGCGACTGGAAGGATATGGAAAGCCCGAGAGTAACTATTATCGCAACGGCGAATAAGATTACTAATTTATGAGTCCTCATAAATGATATAAGCGCGGGAAGCGTAAAAGCCCGTTTTTCCGCTTCCTTGCGAATGAGTGATCCCGAATTCCCGGGGTCAGATATAGTTTTAGCGTATCCCTAATTCATTTTTAATTTTTACGCTTGGGTCGTAAATAAAATCCATTTCTTCCTGGGTGTAGTTTCTTCCGCTAGCCGCGACTCGGATCTCATCAAGCCGTTTTCTTATTTTTTCTTCTATAGCCGCGTTCAATATTTCCTCTTCTTTGGACGTAAGCGCTTGGTTATTTTTTTTCTTTTCAATTATGCCATTTGAATCAGCCCGGGGGCTTACAGCCTTCTCCATCGTATTTGGAGCCTTGGCTTCCGGATTTGTCCATCTGGTTTTATCAATGAAAAAATACAGATCCGCGCCGATTATCATTAGCGCGGCAATAATTGACAAATACACTATGGCTTTCTTTGGATCCATGCGTTAGTAATAACAATGCGAATACGCAATATCTTAGCGGGCCGGAGGCTGCCCCTCCCCTCGGACTGTACAATATATATTTTACCATTTTTATAATAAATAGGGAAACAAACCCCCTTGGCCGGGAGCAAAACCGGACGTGCTACGGCTTATTGTCGGCGGCGTCTCGCCTATCTATGCCAAAAATCCGGTAAAAATCCATCATTTTCCGCTATTATTCAAATTAAATTACTGGCTTTCTTCTTGCCATTCGGCATTATCCACTTTCCATCCGTTGCCAACGCGGACTATCGTCAGAAGCAAGTCTTGGTTAAATTTCCGGCCGCCTTTTTCTCCCGCTTTGGCTTCTTGGCGCTCTAAGGTAAACATAAGAAGATATTTTCCGGCGCTGTCATCCAGTGAAATCACCTGCTGGGATAAAACTTCGGTAGTGGTATATTGGCCGGCCGGATTTTTTGATTGGCTAATTATTTTTTCCTTTTGCTCTTCCTCTTTCTTCATCTCCTCCGTCATTTTCGGACCTAGCTCTTTTAGAGTAGCTTTGCCATAGGCTTGGGCGAATGAGCTCGCGAGCTCCCCGGCTACTGGGTCAAGCTCTTGAATATCTATATCTTCCGGCAGCTGGATATCCGGTATTACAGATCCGGCTTTGACTGCTTCGTCATTTGCATTTACTGAATCCGCCGGCTTGATTGAATTTAACTTCCCTGCATTAGACAGTTTAATCAGATAAAACGACATCCCAAAAGCCGACACCCCAAGTATCAGATTAAATATCAGAAGTAAAACAATGATTTTTTCTTTGTTTAACATAATTCCGAGGTTAATAGCAGAGGGTTTGAGCAAAATTCGCCCAGCAGGTTTTATTTATGATATCACAACTCGACGTTTCCCCGTTATAAAATGCGTCGCCATAGTCGCGAGTTTCCAGGGGAGTGTTGCTCCAACCATGGCTTCCGGTAGTACAATCCGCGGGGGGGCACATTCCTCCAGTCGGATTAACTGCCGCTTCGCCTTTACAGACGTGCGGATAAGTAGTTGACCAATTAGCCACATAAGTCCAGCCAGAAGCGCAGTAGCTGGGGAAAATACAGTAATCACCCGACACGGTTCCTCCGGCGGCAGTACATTGGGCCTCTGTGTGGTATCCTTTGTATAAATCTTCCGGCAGCAATTCCATACAAAAGTACAATTTTACTTCGCTACGTTCATTGCCGCCATTTATGCTAAGATGCGTATCTTCTTCGTCTTCGTCTGTACGAACGCCAAACAATTCCCGATTTGAGCCACAACCGCTGAAAGAAGCGTAATATTTTCTTGCTTTTCCGCCTGAAGCCTGCCAAGTCCCCACTCCATTAGCATCCGAGGTCAAAACCTTTCCGGCGGCCTGATTGCCGTCGGTTATTTTTATCTTTCCATTTACTTCCAGTTTTTGCCCAGGATTAGTTGTTCCAATGCCTACGTTTCCGCCAATAATCGCTCCGTTTGATGGCGGAAGAGCTCCGCTGTATCCAATAGTTAATCCGGCGTTACTGCCCAGGACATTATCCACCCATACGTTTTTATTGTTAAAGGCTCTTATCCAGTTTGAGTCAAACATATACCAGCCTCCGCCGTAGGTTTCGTTATACCAGCCAGTCGTTCCGGTAGTTCGCAGCCAGGCGTTTTGAGCGCGGATTTCCCCGACAACATCCAATCGGTATCCAGGCGCTAGCGTCCCTATCCCGACGTTGCCGTTTTCAACCAATAAGCCGCTCGAAGCGGCCGCGCCGGTATGATTTAAAATTATTCCGCCGTCTTTTTGCTGGAAAGCCGAAGAAGTGTTTAGAGGGGCGGAAATATTTCCGTCTGGCGCGGTCTCTTTAGGAGAAATCCAGGCGGCCAAAAGGGATTGAAGAGAAATTGAAAGTCCAAGAGTAATAACTACCGAAGCTATTATTAAAATTGTTAATTTATGGGCTTTCATATTAATCTATCCCTAATTCATTTTTTACTATCACGCTTGGATTATAAATAAAATTAAGTTCTTCTTGGGTATAAGATCTTCCTTCGGCCGCTTTTTGGATCTCGCCTACCCGTTTTTTAACTTTTTCCTTTATTACCTCATCCAATACGTTCTCTTCTTCAGGCGACAACGGCTCGTTATTTTTCTTCTTTTCGATAATGCCAATTAAATCCGCCGGGAGTATGCTGGTATTTTCATTTTGCGCTTTGTCCCATGGGCTAGAGTTCATCCATCCGGCGTTAGTAAAAAGAAAATATGAAGCCACGCCGACAACTAATAGTACGGCAATTATTGAAAAGGAAATTATATCTTTTTTCGAATTCATGCCTGGATATTAAAAATTCTTAATATAAAGCCGGCGGCGTAAGCATGAGCTTTAATTTTCTTCGAGGCCCAAGCTATACATATTCTACCACTTTTAATGAAAACGCGGGAGGGGGCAGATATTGAAATAAGGCAAAATCCCTGCTAAGCTGGATTAGTAAATTATATTAGCCATAAAAAAGGACTAGAAAAATATTAATATGCTTTCAATCGGAATCGTCGGGCTCCCGAACGTCGGAAAATCGACCTTATTTAACGTCCTAACCAAAAAGGGCGTAGCGGCGGAAAACTTCCCGTTTTGTACTATTGACCCGAATGTCGGGGTAGTTAGCGTGCCGGACGGACGGCTGGAAGAGATTGCCGCTATATCAAAGCCAAAAAAAATTATCCCCACGGCGATTGAGTTTGTCGATATTGCCGGCTTGGTTAAAGGCGCCCATAAAGGCGAAGGGCTCGGAAACCAATTTTTGTCGCACATTAGAGAATGCGACGCGATTTGCGAAGTGGTGCGGGCGTTTGACAATGAAAACATAATCCACGTTGAGGGAAAAATTGATCCGGAGCGCGACCAGGAAACTATAAACATGGAACTCATATTTGCCGATATGAAAACCGTTGAAAAAGCGCTCGACCGGGCCGGACGAGAAGCTAAAAGCGGCAATAAGGACATGATCCTGGAAAAGCAAATCCTTGAAAAAATAAAAGCCGGACTGGAAGCCGGTCGATCGGCCCGGCAGATTGATCTGAACGAAGAAGAGAAAAAAATAATTAAGTCCCTTAGCCTCTTAACTTTAAAACCGATTATCTACGCGCTAAACACGGATAATGACGCACCGGTGGATACGTCAAAATGGGACGGGCAAATAATAAAAATCAACGCAAAGATTGAAGAAGAGATCGCTAATTTAAACGAAGACGAGCAAAAAGAATTTATGAGCGAATTGGGCATTTCTGAACGGGGGCTCGATAAACTGATCCGCGCTTCTTACGAATTATTGGGACTGATTACTTTTTTTACGACCGGGCCGGACGAGACCCGGGCTTGGACCGTAAAACGCGGGTCTAAAGCCCCGCAGGCGGCCGGAGTAATCCACACGGATTTTTCCCAAGGTTTTGTCCGGGCTGAAGTTATGGATTATAGAAAATTCTTGGAAGCCGGAGGAGAATCGCAGGCTAGAGAAAAAGGCTGGATCCGGACCGAAGGCAAAGAATATATCATCCAGGATGGGGATATTTGTAATTTTCTTGTTAACAAATAATATATTTAGATAAGGAGAAGTCATGTCCAGAGACAAGAAGGTTAGAATTGGGGGTTTGGTGACCACCGAACAGGACGCAAAACACTTAAAATGACGCGAAAGCAAGCGGATGAACTCGCTAAAAAGCTTTCTCCTGCCCAAATAAATGATATCATCAGGAGTAACCGGGGCCGGCACTAAAATGCTGATAACGGCATTACAAGGCAACAGGGCAAGAAGAAAACTTGACGCTGCAATGCCACATTATTTGACATATTTGTTGTATATGCTATAATCATTTCAGATTTTAGTTAAAATTAACTAATAAAGGAAATGAAATATATAGACTTTAAGAATTCTTTCAATAATCGCATACTTATAGATGTACGCGAAGTTAAAAATGTTTTTCCTGATTTTGACTCCAGACGTTTTTATGAATGGCAAAAAAAAGGGCATCTAAAGAAGCTTTCTAAGCTTTATTATATTTTCACTGATAAAAATATCGGAGAAAATGAGATTTGCTTTATTGCCAACAAACTGTTTGAACCCTCTTACTTGAGCCTGGAATACGCAATGAGATATTACAATCTCATTCCGGAAATAGTTTATCTGGTAACCAGCATAACTTCCCGGAAGACCAAACTTATAAAAACCCCAATCAGCAATTTTCAATATCGGAGCGTCAAGGAAAATTTATTTTTTGGCTATAACGTTATTAAGACGGCCGGATTGCCGTTTAAAATCGCCGAGCCGGAAAAAGCGCTTTTAGATTTTCTTTACCTGCGAAGCGACATTAAGGATGAAAATGATTTAGAGGGATTAAGAATCAACAAGGGAGTGTTTAACGAAATAATCAATAAGGAAAAAATGGCTAAGTATGCCGAAGCTTTCGGCTCTAAGGTTTTATTTCGGAAAATTGTAAAAATTTATAAAGAAATGGAATGATTAATATCAGTGAAATAAAAAAATATTATCCAAACCTGTCCGGTTTTGACCGGGGAATTTTGCGGGAATACCTGCAGTATAAGATTTTGGATATAATTTTTAAAAGCGGGATCGGCCCTAAACTGTCTTTCCTTGGCGGAACAGCGATTAAAATTTGTTATGGCGGCACGCGCTTTTCAGAGGATCTGGATTTTGATAATTTTGGTCTTACGGAAGATGAATTCAAACGATTATCGGAGATAATAAAAAAAGAGCTTGAGCTTGAAAGCTATGAGGTTGAGGTGAGGAATGTTTTTAAAGGCGCGTTCCGCTGTTATATAAAAATTCCCAAGCTGTTGAAGGAAAATAATTTAAGCGCCCTTGAAGGCGAGAAAATTTTAATCCAGGTTGATACCGCGCCGCACGGCTTTAATTATGAACCGGATAATTTTTTACTGCAAAAATTTGATGTTTTTCGGAATATTAAGCTTACCCCGCCCGACCTTTTGTTATCCATGAAAATCGGGGCCATCTTCGGCCGCAAGCGCATGAAAGGCCGGGATTTTTATGATACGGTTTATCTTTTGAGCTTGGCCGACTTTAATTATGATTATCTGGAAGCAAAACTCGGCATAAAGAATAAAGATGAATTAAGAAGAAAGCTATTGGAAGCAATTACCGATCTTGATATGAAAGTAATGGCCCGCGATGTAATGCCGTTCCTCGTCAGGCCGGATGACCAGCAAAGAATTTTGAGCTTTAGGCAATATATTGAACAAAAATTAAAATAATCAGGCCCGGCTTTTTAAATTATTATTCAGCTTCCAATATAACGATTTCCCGCCAAACCTTTTGCCCCTCGCGGCCATAGATAAGAGTTCCTCTATTAGTTAATCCTTTAAACCCGCCATTCGAATTGCCAGCGCCTTTAAGCGGATTAACGATTTTAAAACCGTCTATCTTCGGGCTTAGCTGGACCCATTCTTCTCCCCGGTGGAAAACCGGCCAAATCATCACTATTTTCCCGTCTTTTTTTAATACTTTTTTAAATTCTAGAAGAGCCTGGCCATACAAATCTTCCAGCTCTTTTTTTATTTTCCTTAAATCCACCTGCCCTCTTTGGGGGCCTAAGTACGGCTCGGTAATAATTGCGCTAACCGATTCAGGCTTTAAAAACTTTGACAGTTCGGTCGCGCTTTTCTGATACAATTCCAGCTCCGGTTCCGGCAGGCGGAATTTTTCTTTCATCCATAGGACGTTTTCCTTCGTGTCCGCAATCGCTTTTTCGGAAATGTCCGACCCGATTAAATTATTAAAACCCATAAGCATAGCCTCGGTTAAAATCGTCCCGGATCCGCAAAAGGGGTCAAGGATGACTGCGCCATATTTTTCCTTATGCCCATCTTCATATCCATCTTTATTCTTATCCCCCTCTTTATAGTTCTGTCCATCTTCATTTCCCACACCGGCCAGATTAATCATAATCTGCGCGAGCTTAGGCGGGAGCATACCGGACAGGTCGTCTCTAGAAGGCCGGCCGTAATCCCGGAATGACAACTCCCGGAAAGGCTGGACCGCTAAAGTTTTTCCAACAATAATTTTTCCGCCCATCTTCATAATTACCACTTCCATCCCGTTTTCCGTTACCAGCTTATTAGTATCTACCACCACGCTCGACAATTGTTTTTCTTTACTAATCACCCACCTCGAACTAATACCTTTTTCTTTTAGCAGGCGCTTTATTTCCATCCCCATTTTTTTCTCGTTCAATTTCAAATTCCCGTAAACCGAAATCCCGAACTTAAATTTCCCTTCTTTTTTTTCTCTAGGCAAAATCCCGGACAGGCGGGAAAGTATTTTTTCCGAGTTAGCCTGCTCCAGTTCGTTGCCGATAATTCCGACTTTAATCGTCCCGCCTAAATTCTTAATCAGCTTTTCCGCGTCCAGCCCCCCGTCCAATTCAAAAACCGCCGCCTCGTTTCCGGCAGTAATAAATCCGTCTTTTCCTAAAACTGCTAAGAGTTCAGCTAAGGAAAGGGCCGGATGGTTGCCTAAGATAAAAAAATATTTCATGTATTCCAAAAAAATTGAAGCAAAACTTAAATAATCACAAATTAATGCTATTTTCTTACCTTATTATACTTAAACGATAACTATAAATCAAACTGATTGCTGAATTATGGCTAATATTAAACTAATATTGCCACATATCATTGACGAGTTATGATATTTGTGCTATAATTATAAATCGGCTGGAATTACGCCATTTGGGCATTCAGCCGTCAATAGCTCTTTCCTTTTTCAGCCAAGCCTGGCAAATTTTGCCTCATGTAGGCCTTAGCACATAACATTGAGCGCGTAACCAAAATCAAAATAAGGCTATGAATTCAATGTTATGTGTTATGAGATTTTTGTTCGGGTTTGGTTGTCTAAGAGAATCGGCTCTTTGACAACTTAAAAAATTGATTTACTTCTGAAATTATTGATATGAAAGGATCTATCATGAATTGGAACCTACTTTTCTTCTTGTTGGTGGTTGTTGGTCTCCCGTTTACCCTGGTTTGCGTCGGCCTCTGGAAAGTAATAAATAACTGGAGCGGGCCTAAAGGGTACCGGCTGAGAGCTGAAAAATTTTGGGGCGGAGAAATGAAGCCCCAATTCAAAGAACAGAAAGTCGGGCAAACATTAAAACGAATGCCTGTCTTGGACGCGGCAGGAAACCCCGTGCAAGACCAGGTTGAGGGCGTAAAGCACGTCCTTACCAATAAAGGACATATCATTTTGATCATGTATGTAGTGACCATCTTGATTTGGTACTTTCTCCCCGTTATCGGAAACTTCTGGATCTCGGTTATCTTTGGGCTGGTGATAGGTCTTTTTACAACTATCAGTAAGGCCATTGATACCCGGCGGGGTTTGAAAATAGCCGGAGTACTTACTATGCTCTCGCTTTTTTTCGACTTCATCATCCGGGCGCCGCTTTTCATTGCGGCTACTCTGTTTCTGATAGTCGGGCCGCCTTCTTACATCTACGAGAAGGTGACGAAGAAGGATTCCTTCCCTTGGTGGATGACCCATGTCTGCTTGGCCATGGTCGGAGTGAATTTGAGTCTTTCTCTGCTAATCCTATTTGGCTTTGATCATATGGCCTTCATGCCGGACATTGAAGGATCGGCAGAGCCTACCATGGGCTGGCACCTTTATGCGGAAGCCGCAAGATTGTTTTTCACGGGGAGCGATTTCTTTGACGCGATCAAGTGGCTGATCGCCCTTATCCTGATCCTATTAACTTCAGGACCAATTGAACTGGCCCAGAGGTTGAAATCCTTTAAGGATCAAAAGGATAAGGATAAAAAAGAAGGCAAGGGTCCCGCTCCCTTGACCACTTTCAGCTTCATTCTCTATGAATCCCTGATAGGCGCCATATTCCGCCTTCTGGGAAGAGACGAGACAGGAAAGCTGATAATCGAAAAATCGAAACCGGAAGCTAAAAAATAAACTCAGACTGGAGACGATATGTGGAATTTTTTGTTGACCATATGGAATTTGTTGGGCGCTGCCAAAGACTGGGTTGTGTTTAGTGTTACTAACCCGGGCTGGGCCTTAGCCATAGGACTTGGAGTTGTTGTTCTTGTCCTTTGGCTCGGAAAAAAAATCTTGACTGCTCCCCTGGCAATAGCCTGGAGGGGCATCAAGGCCGGAGCAAGGCGCGTTCCCGGAATGGCTAGGGGAGCAACGGCGGCCGCAAGAGCAAGAGCGCCACAAGCTCGACAGGCTTTTTCGTCAACCCGTGGATGGATTACTGCTTCGAATGTCAGAGTCTACGCCTTCGTTGCAGTATTAGTCGGGATTTTCCTTATCGGCGGGCTTTACTGGAAGTACTCTGGTACTAAGCCTGACGCAAGTATTCTTAAAGACCCTATTACATGGGGGAAGGAAAAGGTCGGGATTAAAGTTAAGGAAGAGACTCCGGCCGAAAAGACAACCCGCGAAGCCAAAGAAAAGGTTGAGCGGGAAGAAGCCGAGAAGCGGGAAAAAATTTTCCGGGCTGACGTCCAAAGAAGTGCCCAAGAAATAGTCAAGGGAGTTCAGGACGGCTCGGTCGGTAAGGCCACGGGGGACGGCGTGCGGAAAGGCTATAAAGCTCTTGAAAAGGGAGTGGAAAAAGCCTTCAAACCTGAAGAGTCGCCGACCCAGTCCCCTTCGGACGATGTAGTAAGTAAGGAAACGGAAACTCGCGCACTGCGAGATGTTGAATTGGGTAATGCACGGAAAAGTATAGATGAAGCCCTCAAAAAGCTTCAGGAAAATAAGGAGAAATAACATGACCAGCATTGAAACTCTGGCAGTATGGTCAATGGGGATTCTCCTGCTCGCCCTGGCGACTGAGCGGGCTAAAGCAGGGGACTGGCGGGAGTCAATGCTGACAATCGCCATTTTCGGAAGCGGAATCTTTGGGCTGGTAATGTTACAGCCTGTGATTTCGCCCTGGATGCAGAAACTCACCCAGGCAGTGGGCGGAGGTTACGCCGCGGTTTATTTTTCTATCGCTGTTGGGATTTTTTCCGGGGTTGTGGCCTGGTTTGTTTTGACCAGGTATATCACCAGAAATAGCCCTCTCTGGAATGTATTGGCATTTACGGCTATTACCGTCACCGGTACCGCGGCCGCAATCCTTTACTTTCGCCCGGGATTTGGTGGTCTCTACCACATCCAATATCTCGAGCTCCTCGGACTTGAGGCAGGGCTCATTATGTTGGTTGGCGCCATTATCTACTGGCGCCATGGCCCCCAAAATGTACTGGCCAATCCCATCGCCTTCATTGCATTGGTGGTGGTAATTAATTGGCTCCGGTATATCATCTACCGGGTTAATTCCCTGACCAAGATATTTGAAGGAAATGATCCCGCTTGGTGGGGACCGGTTGCGGTGGTGATGATTTGCATCACCGTGATGTCCTTCATCTGGGACAAAGGAGAGGAGTGGTCCCGGAGAATGTCATACAAAATTCTCTGGCCTGGCATCTGTATTTCCCTGATAGTCGGCATGCTGTATTTGTCGGGCCAGATGCTCGGTTTTACCAACCGCCAAGAGGCTGAAATGAAAGGACTTCTCAATCAGGCGGCTGAAAAGCTAACCAAAGCCCAATTGGACAAAATAAAGTCCGATATGGCTTTGGCGGCAGTCGAAGCCACGCTGAACAACCCGACCGCAACCTTGGACGAAATAAAAAAGGCCTACGCCGCGGCGAAAGCTGCTGCGGAAAAAGCCGAGGTGGTAGTGGCTGGAGCTCCCGACCCCATACCTACCTACAATGAAAAAAAGGTGGGTAGCGCTTGGGAGGCAACAAAAAATGGAATGAAGGAAGGCGCCACGGCCGTCAAATCCGCCATTGACTACGTAAATCCGTGGTCAGGAAACGGAGGCGGAAATGGTCACAGAACAAGCTCGTCGGGCGATGTTGTTTACATCAACGAAACCGGAGCCACCCGCGTGACCCTAAAACCCGGAATGACTACCAGCTGGTTTAAGGTGAAGGAAGGATTGAATTTCTCCTTCAGCGCCAAAGGCTTGCCTGGGCAAGACGACCCCGACTTCTCGGTTATCCCTAATATCGGGAAACCGAAAAGAATGAAGGGTGACGACGTCAAACTTCCACCCGAATTTCCCGGCACCTTCAAAATACGGGCCGAAGATGAGGGTGGGTATACGGTGAGAATCAACGTCTTTTCACAATCATAGATGTTGACTTCATGTAGTGCACATTCAAAAAAGGGGCATTCCAAAAGAGTGCCCTTTTTTCTTTTTCAAAAAATTGGTATACTTTAAATGAACTACTCTGCCGCAAGTGGACGGGGTAAAAAAATAATTATATTATGGCCTCAAATCTAATAAAAATTTTTTTTACTATTTATCTTTTTTTTCTTGTTGGCCCCCATTCTGCCATGGCCGGAACCTGTGTCTGCTATGACGAATCCGGAAATGTAACCTATAATGGTGACGCGGCATCAAAAGCTGCTTGTAATAGCGGTTGTGGTGATTATTACTCCTACTCTAGCTCAACATCAAGCGATTCAACCACAAGCACCTCCGGTTCCACCGTCTCCCTTACGAACCCCTTAGGAGATTTGAAAGACCCGCAAACCTTAATAGGAAAAGTTATTGGGGCGGCTTTGGGATTGGTCGGATCTTTGGCCTTGGCTATGTTTATTTACGGCGGGTTTATATGGATGACAGCCCAGGGCAACTCGGAAAAAGTTAAAAAGGGACGGGATACGATGGTTTGGGCGACCCTTGGCTTAATTATTATTTTCTCGGCTTATAATATTATCGCCTTTGTCTTTAATAATGTTATAAACAGCAAGTAGGTAAAAATGGCGGATTCGTCCGCCGCGAAAAATTGGAAGAAATTTAATCCATATACAGCCTGAATATTTGTTTGGCAAAATAAAATGCGGCTATTTAGCCGCGTTTTTTATTGAAAAGAGTGATGAGTTTTAGTCAAAATTGTTTTCGTCCATAAAAAGCCGACTCTATTCGGCTAACAGCGCCGCGCCGATCGCGCCGGAAAAAACGCCCAGCCCGGCCTTAACGATTTTTATTTTTTTGGCTTCCGGATTCATTACGGAACGGCTCATGACTTTTTTGGCGCGCTTTAAAAATAAATCGCTTGATTCGAAAAATCCTCCGCCTAAAACTATTATTTCCGGGTCGATCATGTTAACAACATTGGCTAGGGCAATGCCTAAATCATGGCCGATCTCGTTAAAGGCTTTTTGCGCCAAAGTGTCGCCGCGGTAAGCTTCTTCGGCTAAAGAAGCCGGATTGTTCTGGGTTAATTTATGATACGCCGTTTCAAAAGTTATCCCCTCTTTATAGTCAATTACCATATGCCCGTGTTCGCAAGCGCTCCCGTGAAAGCCGCGGTAAATCTTGCCGTTATTCCACCAGCCGCCGCCGATTCCGGTTCCCATAATTATTCCGAAAACGTTGGTATATCCTTTGCCGGCCCCGAATTTGGCTTCGGCCCGGGTAAAGCAATAGGTATCATTTTCGATAAAAACGGGGATCTTTATTTTTGATTCCAGCTGGAAAGCCAATTTGACATCATTAATAATGGAGAGGTTGGGCGACTTAATAACCCGCCGGTCTTTGTGGCTTATCATGCCGGCTACGCCAAGCCCGATGCCTTTTATTTTAACTTTGTCGTTTTCCGCCCGCAGAATCAGGGGCTCAACCAGGGCTTTCAGCATTATGAGAAAATTCTCCAGGCTTTCCTTCGGCGTGGCCAAAAGATAATCGCTAATCACTTTTTCACCGTCAAACAAAACCGCCCGCATATTGGTCCCGCCGATATCGACGCCGATGGAATATTTTTTATTCAGGTCTTTAACCATATTTTGAATCCTTATTTATTTTGATTATCCGCGAATATTTCTTTTGCTTCATTCCACAAATCCGGATTGCGGTTGGTTTCTTTCTCCCAATACCACCACTCCGCCCCCCAAAGGTAGAACTCGTTAAAGCCGGTTTTTGAAGAAAAATCTATCATCTCTTTCAGCTTGCCGAGGCTCATAGTCCGGTTGCGGTCTGCTTGCGGCAATTTCTCGAAAGGAACCGGCCCCCAGGGCTCGGCCTGGAGCTCAATTACCACCCATTTTTTCGGGCTGGCAAAAAGAGAGGTTAAATTCTTTTTAAAATGGAAAAATCCGGGAAAAATCGGGTAATGAATATAGGTGTTAAAAAGCTTGGAATAAGTATCCCGGTACATTGTTGTTCCGAAGACATCGGCCCGGCGGGCGGCCGAAATCCAAAAAGACAATTCGCCCGAATCAGTGATGACTATTTCGCGGCTGTCAAGGCTTTTAACCAAAGCGATTTCTTTATCCAATAAATTTTTGTCCGGGTTCGGACATTCGCCGAAATGGTTTAAAAAGGGCTCATTTTCCACCTGCCAGTATTTAACGGCCTTGCTGTCTTTATACCTTTTAACAGTTTCTTTAATATAATTCAATAGCCTCGAATCCGTCTCTTCTTTTGAAGAGTCTTTTGCCCAGCCGGGATAGTGGCATTCGGGCCAGCGCGGCAGGCGGGAGCCGACTGCCAAAATTAATTCAACGTTTCTTTTCTCCGCTTCCTTTACCTGCCAATCCAAATCCGCCCATTCGTATTTTCCCTTAGCCGGCTCGACTTCGTCCCAATACGCGGCCAGGCGCAATTTTTTTACTTTTAATTCATCCAAGACAGATAAGTAAACCTTTTTCCAGTCAAAGCCCAAGTCGCTGGCTTTTTTCTTTGAAAAAGTTAAACCGTAGGAGAGCTCGCTTTTCGGATAATTTTTGCCTAAGGACAAAGCGAGAACTAACGACAGGAAAAATAATACGAGGAGTAATAGCGACTTTCTTGGAGACCAACCCATAAGCCGGAAATTAATAAGTTACGGACATAACTTCATTAGTGAGAGTATTGAAGACAAAATAAGTTATCGCATAAGCGGCAAGAATTATGGTCAGGCCGATTACCGCCTGGGTTATTTGGTTTCTTGCTTCGGTTACTTTGGCTTCATCCCCTCGGGCCATCATCCATTTAAAGCCTCCGAGAACAAGCAGGACGAGAAAAACCAAGCCGAGAATGGAAAGAAAAACCTTGATAACGCCGACGATGACGTCTTCAAGGTGGTATGTCGGATCCTCGCTTCCATAAACATCCGTGCCCACTTGGCCAAGAAGAGAGCCTCCGCTGCCTGACGATCCTCCTTTGACCGTGTTCCATAAATTTCCATCGGCCAAAACAGTCATTATATTATTTTGAAAAATAGCGCCGAAAAAAAGGCAAATCGTAAAGACGGCCAAAAAAACGCTTCTTTTTCTTAAAGGCGCTTTTTTGTGTTCAATTAAGAAAGAATTTTTCATAAACGATATGAAATTAAATTATTTACTCTCCCGCATCTTTATGTTCTCGTGTAATTATACCCCAACCTGGCATTTTTCACAATAAAAGGTTATTATTTAAGCGAGCAGAATAACAAAGAGGAGGAAAATATGAGGTTATCCACCCGAGTCGCCTACAACACCATAATTCAAACCGCGAGTAAAGTAATAGCTACCGTTTTGGGGCTTTTTTCGATTGCCTTAATGACGCGGTATTTAGGCGCGTCCGGATTCGGGCAGTATACGACCATTATCACCTTTCTTTCCTTTTTCGCGATTATTGCCGATTTCGGGCTCACCCTGGTAACAGTCCAGCTAACCAGTCACAAGGGCGCCGATGAGAAAAAAATATTAAATAACTTGCTGTCCTTCCGCTTGCTTTCAGCCTTGATTTTCATCGGAATCGGCCCGCTGGCTGTATTTTTTTTCCCTTACCAATCAGCCGTTAAAATCGGCGTCCTTATTTCTTCCCTTTCTTTTTTCTTCATCGCCTTAAACCAAATCTTTGTCGGGCTGTTCCAGAGGCATTTGCGGATGGACAAGGTTTCCATCGCCGAAGTGGCCGGAAGGATCGCTTTGCTATTAGGGATTTATTTCGCTTCCAGCCGGAATTACGGGCTTTACGGAATTTTAGCCGCAACGGTAATTTCTTCGGCCATAAGTTTTTTCCTCCATTTTATGTTCTCGCGCCGGTTGGTCCGGATCAAACTAGAATTCGATTGGGGCCTTTGGAAAGAAATAATTATAAAATCCTGGCCGCTGGCCTTAACCATCACTTTTAACCTTCTATACTTAAAAACCGATACCTTGATCTTGTCTTTGATAAAAAGCCAGGCCGAGGTCGGGATATACGGCGCCGCTTATAAAGTCATTGATGTCTTAATAACACTGCCTTTCCTTTTTTCCGGAATTATCCTGCCGATTTTAACCCTTGCCTGGTCCGAGGGCAATAAAGAAAATTTCAAAAAAGTGCTCCAAAAATCTTTCGATATAATGGCGATATTGGCTTTTCCCTTAGTGGCCGGCGCCTGGATGATTTCTTCCGAGACCATGGAGCTGGTGGCCGGCCGGGATTTTTTAGCCGCCGGGCCGGCCTTGAATATTTTAATGATGGCCGCCGGGGCGATCTTTTTGGGGAATATTTTCGCCCACGCCATTATTGCCATTGATAAGCAAAAAAGCATACTTCCGGCCTATATTTTTACAGCCTTAAGCTCCGTTGCCGGCTACCTTCTTTTTATTCCGCGCTATTCCTACTTTGGCGCCGCCTGGGTTACGGTTTACAGCGAAGTCTTAATCGCTTTTTCTTCCTTTTATATTGTCTGGAGATTTACCGGCTTCAGGATGAATTGGAAAGTCCTGGCCAAATCCTTTTTTGCCGCCGCCCTAATGTACGCTTTCCTTGCCTGGCTGGGTGAAATAAACCTGTTCTTAAAAATGTTCGCCGGGGTTTTGTCGTATTTCACGATTCTTTATTTATTAAAAGGAATAACCAAAGACGATCTGTTAATCTTAAAAAACAGAGAACTGCCGGCGCCGGTTGCGGGAGATATAAACAAAATTCCATGAAAAATATTCTAATCGCCGATTCATCGCCCAGTCTCGACCCGGTAATGGCGGAAGTTTTTGAAAAATTGTACTTTAGCGGCTGGAGCCTTTTCTTTTGGTCTTCCAAAGACGCTTTGGACGGGCCTTTTTTAGAAAAATTAAACGGCTCAAGGAAAAAATTTTTTTTCGGCCCCCGGCTGGGAAGCGGAACAAAAAATTTTTTGTTTCTTATCCTCCTCCCTTTTTTGCGCTTCCTTTTTTTGTTAAGGCTCTACCTTCACTCGAGGGAGAGACCTCTAAAAAGCCTGATAGTTTTTGGTTTAAGGGAAAAGCTTATTTTGTCTCCGGCGGCCCGCTGGCTGGGAATCCAGCTTGTGTTCGCCGAATTGCCCGGGCATAATTTTTTAAAGCTTTCCCGGATGCCGTTTTACAAATCATTTCTGAAGCGTTATTTAAAATCGTCCAGGCTCGCTAGAGTAGTCTCTTTTTCCAGCGCCGGCCGGACTGATCTTTTGCGCGCCGGCGTAAAAGACGAGATGATTCGGATCGTCGTACCGGGAATAAAATCCTCGGCAGAAGACCAGACCAGCCTTTTTCAGACGCTAGCCGACAAAAGTAATTTTCACCGCAAATTTTTCACGGTCGGCACGGTTGTTGATTTGGATAAAAAGCAAAAAACCGAAATCCTTTTCCAGGCGATAAAAGAATGCTCCTCGGCCATACCTAATCTCCAGCTGGTAATTATCGGCGACGGGAAAGAGAGAAAAAACTTGTCCTGGATAGCAAAAAAATTAAAAATTGACAACCAAGTCTGGTTCATAAGCCCCGGGGGGCAACCCGGCCCGGGCGCGGAACCGGCCGGCCAGGCGGGGGAAAAAATAAATTTTCCTAAAAAATGGCTGGACAGTTTTGAATTATATATTTCAGTTTGCGAAGAGCCGGTGCTTACTGACTTTTCTTACGTCCTAAAAGCTATGGCTAACGGAGTTCCGGTTATCGCTCCGGCTGGCCTCGGGTTTGAAGATATAATCATCCAAAACAAAACCGGCTGCGTAATTGAGATGGATTTAAGCGAAATGCTCGCCCGCCAATTAATTAAGCTTTTCCAGAATCTTAACCTTCGGGCCCAGCTGGGGCAAAACGCCCGCGCGCTGGTTGACAGGGATTTTAATCTTGATAAGATGGCGGAAAATTTCATAAAGGCATTAAACTAGATATGAAGCATAATATCGACATAACCAGTTCCGGACAAAGGCTTGATATTTTTCTTTTGGGAAAAATGCCCGGGCTTTCCCGAAGCAAAATCCAAAAAAAAATAAAAGAGGGCGGGGTAAAAGTCAACGGGAAAACGGTAGCGCCGCATTATTTCTTAAAGGCCGGGGACGTTGTCGATCTCTCTGGAAGAAAAAATACTAAAGCTTCGGAGGAAAAATTAATTGAGAAAAAAAGAGTCCCGGCGAAAAAAATTCCTAAAATCCAGCTGGATAAAATAGTAATTGGCGAAACCGATGAATTTCTAATAATAAACAAGCCCTCGGGCATCGCGGTTCACGGCCAGCCGGGCGATGACCCGAAAATAAAAGCTTCGCTGATTGATATCGTCGCAAAAAAATACCCGGCCATAAAAAAAATCGGCGATGACCCTTGCCGGCCCGGGGTGGTCCATCGCCTTGATAAGGAAGTGTCGGGAGTTATGGTTATCGCGAAGAGCCAGGCGTCATTTGAAAACCTGAAGCGGCAATTTATGGAGCGCGAGGTTAAAAAAACCTATGTTGCTTTGGTTTACGGCCGAATCGAAAAGGACGAGGGAGTAATTGATTTCCCGATAGAAAGGTCGCGCGAAGGAAAGATGGCCGCCCGGCCCGCTAACCAGCCCGGGAAAATCGCGGTTACTCATTTTAAGGTGATAAAAAGATATATTAACTATACGCTCCTTGAAGCCCGCCCAAAAACCGGCCGCACCCACCAGATCCGCGCCCATCTGGCGGCTTATGGCAACCCGATTGTCGGCGATAATTTATATAGCACCAAGGATTCGAGGGAAAAAAATAAAAAATTGGATTTAGGGAGGATATTTTTAGCCGCGATTGAGCTTTCCATAAAAAATTTGTCCGGTGAAGAGCTTACTTTCCGGGCCGGATTGCCGAAAAAGTTAAAAGAATTATTAGAAATTATTAAATAAGCGCTTATGATTATTTCATTCAGCGGACTTCCGGGTTCGGGAAAATCAACCATCGCGAAAAAATTGGCCGAAAAATTGGGCTGGCCCCGCTATTACATGGGCGGCATCCGCAGGCAAAAAGCCAAAGACCGGGGCATGACTTTGGCCGAATACAATAAACTTGGGGAGACTGACCCGTCGACCGACAATGAGGTGGACGAATACCAAAAAAAATTAGGAGAAACCGAAGACAATTTTGTCATCGAGGGCCGAACTTCCTGGATTTTCATCCCCCGCTCATTAAAAATATTCCTGGCCGTCGATGAAATGATCGGCGCCCAAAGAATTTTTGATCAGCTGAAAAAAGAGAACCATCGCAATGAAGACAAGGATATAAACACCCTGGAAGATTTGATCGCCAGCCAAAGGAAAAGGATGGGATCCGACCGCCTGCGCTATAAAAAGTATTACGGCATTGACGTCTTTGAAGAAAAAAATTATGACTTTGTCCTCGACACTTCCCATTTAACCCGCGAAGAAGTTTTAGAAAAAATTTACCACTTCGTAGAGTCTAAAATGGCGTAATCCCGTTTACGCAATCGGCAAAATCAAAAATCCTTTTCAATATTAGCTAAATAGGTTAAAATAACAGTAGAGCAAAAACTTCCAATTAGTGCCTGCCGATTGTTGACTTAAATCTAATTTCAATAAAATTATGGCTTCTAAAGTCAGCTTGAAGATTTACGCCCTGTATCTTTTAAGGTGGCAGCTTTCTACTCCGGTTATGTTGCCGGTTACGATGTATTTCGGAGCGACGATAAAGGGGGCCGTTATGGCCAACCTGATCGGCGGGCTAATATTTTTTTGGATCGATAAATTCTTGTTTAGCTCGGACCGGACCGATCTTGTAAAAAAATACGCTTTTTATCTGGGGCGCTGGCAGTTAACCTCCATTACCCTTTATCCGTGCCTTTTACTTTTCGGCTCCGGAGTTTACGGGGTTATTGCCGCGAATTTTATCGGCGGATTAATTTTCTTCTGGGTGGATAAATATATATTTTCCAACAAGATAGTGCCGATTTATTGGGAGATAAAAGAAGAGACAGTTTGCCACGACTGCGGAAAAAAAGACCGCGGCTTCCGGGTGGTTAAAGCCAAAAACTACGACCGCTCTAAGGACAAAGCTCCCCAGTACAGATGCGATGAATGTTCAAAAAAGAAGCTGGCGGAACTGAAAGCTCGGGGGGTGGAAATAAATTAACTATCAGCATTTCTTCAGGATACAAAAACAGGGCGCTAAACCCTGTTTTTGTTTTATTACGGAGCGGGTAGGGGGAATCGAACCCCCCTCTACAGCTTGGAAGGCTGTCATAAAAAGCCACTATACGATACCCGCGTATTAATTATTTTGTCGGGCTGCTGGGAATTGAACCCAGTCAACATGCTCCCAAAGCATGCGTACTACCGGTATACGACAGCCCGCTTTCAGAATTCAGCTGTCGAATATCGGACTAAGTTCCTATCCGGACGACATCCGAATTTTTCGATCTGAAATTGTGCCCCGGGTCAGAATCGAACTGACGACACAACGATTTTCAGTCGTTTGCTCTACCACTGAGCTACCGAGGCTTATTCAATTATCAATTTACAATTATCAATCTTTCAATTAATTGAAAATTGGCCATTTACCAATTGAAGATTAACTTGTTGCGGGGGGGGGATTCGAACCCCCGACCTCCAGGTTATGGGCCTGGCGAGCTGCCAGCTGCTCTACCCCGCTATATTCAATTGTCAATTTACAATTTTCAATATTTATTGATAATTGATCATTGAAGATTGACTATTGATTGGTGGGCAACGGAGGAGTCGAACCTCCGACCTCGTCCTTATCAGGGACGCGCTCTAACCAGCTGAGCTAGTTGCCCTCAATTATATTTCTTAGAAAGGGACGCGCTCCCTGCCTGCCGATGAGGCAGGTAACCAGCTGAGCTAGTTGCCCTCAATTATATTTCTTAGAAAGGGACGCGCTCCCCGCCCGTACCGAACGGTACGTTCGGGCAGGTAACCAGCTGAGCCTGCCTCGCCGGCAGGCAGGCTAGTTGCCCGAATGAAAAAGCATTTATATAACTCTAGCCTATTTTTGCCCCATTGTAAAATATCTGTATTTTACCGATATTTTCGGCGTTCACTCGCCCAGCAAGTGCGGGGCTCGTTTCACCTGCAAATAAAACAGAACTTTTGCAAGTTCTTAATAAGAATAACAAAAAAGCGGCATAAAATCAAGGCCTTAATCAAAAATTAATATATTCTTAATAGAATGGATGCAGAATCTCATCTTTTGAATTTTGACTGGATTTTTTGACAAATTTATACTAATATTTAATAATAAGCAAATCTATGAGAATATTAATGGTTGAAGACCAGGAAAACATCGTTAAGTTGGTTAAAGACGGGCTGGAAACCGAGGGTTATACGGTGGATTACGTTTTAGACGGAGAAGCCGGACAAAACCGGATTGAAATGAACCATGACGACTATGACTTGATCATTTTGGACATCATGCTGCCTAAAAAAACCGGAATCGAAGTCTGCCAGGCCATACGGGAGAAAAAAATCTCTACCCCGGTTTTAATGCTTACCGCCCGGGACGGAGTAAACGACATTGTCTCCGGACTGAATGTCGGAGCTGACGACTACTTAATCAAGCCTTTTTCTTTCGAAATTTTGACTGCCAGGATTAAGGCGCTCCTGCGCCGTCCCAAGCCCGTCTTGCCGGTTGAAATCCGGGTAAAAGACATGGTTTTAAATACGACCGAAAAAAAAGTTTACCGGAATAATAAGGAAGTAAAGCTTACCTTAAAAGAATTCTCGATGCTCGAATATTTAATGCGCCATCCCAACCAGGTGATGAACCGCGAACAAATCACTTCCAATCTCTGGGATTTCGCTTTTGACTCTTTCTCGAACGTCGTTGACGTCCACGTCACTAATTTAAGAAAGAAAATCGGCGATAAAAACGGCCGGCTTTTAGAAACCGTCCGCGGGATCGGCTACCGGCTAAACGCTAATTAAGGACTCTTGTTTTAAAGCCACTTCAACATTTAATGGAATAGACAAGTAGAAGGTTGAGCCTTTGCTTTCTAAAGACTCGCAGGTTATTTCAGCTCCGGCCTGGCGGGCAACGCTTCGGGCAATGTACAAGCCCAGGCCCGTCCCGTCCGAGCTGATTTTTTTTGCGTTTTCCGAGCGGTAAGATTTAAGGAAGATCTTGTCCAGGTCATCTTTGGGAATGCCGCACCCGGAATCTTTAACGCTCACAACGGCCTTTCCGCCTTTAACGGCAAGGCCGATTTTTACTTCCCCGCCGGTCGGAGTATAGCGGACAGCGTTGGTCAAAAGGTTCTCAAAGGCAATCCTAAAGATATTCATGTCAAAATTTATATCCAGCCGGGGAACGCCATACTGCCTTTCCAATTTCAAATTTTTGGATTTCAGATGCTCGTCCAATTCCTCAACTATCCGATCGGCTAAAGCAACCAAGTCATAAACCTCTTCTTTAACTACAAAAGTTCCTAATTCAATCCTTGAAACATTCAAAAGCACGCTGATTAAATCAGTCATCCGCCTGGCCGAGGAGTAAATTTCTTTTAAATAACCGTGCTGTTTTTCATTAATTATGCTAGAGATGCCTCTCATCAAAAGTTCAACGGACAGGTTTATGGTCGTCAAAGGCGTTCGCAATTGGTGCGAGGCCATGGAGATAAATTCATTTTTCGCCCGGTCTATTTCTTTAGCTTTGGTAATGTCCCTCATTATCCCGACAAAAAATATCACGCTGCCGAAGCTGTCTGTAATCGGGGAAAGGTTCAATTCCCCGATAAACTGCTCTTTATTTTTCCTTTGGCTAACCACTTCGCCCCTGAAAGGAGTTTTTTCTTCCCCGGCCTTGCTCCAAATATCGGCGTAGCTTTCTTCGGCTGCCCCGTCTTCCCAAATCGAGGGAGTCTGGCCAATAATTTCGGATGGCAGAAAACCAGTCATCTCCTTAGCCGCTTTATTGGCAAAAAGGATCAGCCCTTCAGGATTGGTTATAAAAATGAAATCCGAGGCATTTTCTACCGCCAGCTGAAATTTACCCAGCTCATCGGTTAGATGCTCGAGCTTAGTCGTATGAATTTTTAGATTTTCTTCATTCCTTTTTTGGTCAGTAACATCCATCTGGGAAAACACCAGGCTTTCCATCTGGCCGTTTACGCCCCTAATCGGAATCAAAGTCCAGTCGCAATAAGTTACGCCGCGCCAGGGCTGTTGAGGGAAAACAAACGGCCGGGCTTTAAATTCGGCCGGCGTTCCGGAATCGCGGACCTTTTCAAAAATAGATTGGTTTTCTTCGTGGGGAAAAATTTGGAAATAATTTTTTCCCATCAGCTTATCCTTGGAATATCCGGAACTAAGAGCAAAGGCGCTGTTAACATTGATAAAATTAAAATAGCGGTCAAGATAAGCCAGCTGGGTTCCGGTATTTTCCATGATAATTTTCAGCATATCCCTTTCCTTTTTCAGGCTATGGGCCAGATTCTCTATATTATTGCTTTTTTGTTCAAGCTGTTTCAACAGGGCCTCCCTTTCTTCCTCAATCTTTTTTCTCTCAACGATTTCTTTGGTCATCGATTCATTCATCAAAGCGAGCTTCTCCGTCCTTTCCAAAACCCGGCCTTCCAGCTCCTGGTTCAGCCTGCTGATTTTATCCGTCAGGTTAAACTTTGAAATTCCTTCGCCGATCAGCGGAGTAAGCGATTCTATCGCTTCAAGTTCTTCCGAATTAATCCGATTTTCTTTCTTGTCGGCAATATGGATAGCACCGATTATTTTATCATTATCGTAAATCGGGATAACCGCGATAGTTAAAAAACCGCTTTGGATGCAGGCTCCTCTAAAAAACTTTTTTGCTTCTTCTCCTAACGATGCCGCAAAAGCCGCCGTGTTGCCGCAATAGAAAGAACCTTTAGCGGTTTTGTAGGGCAAATCCGCCTCAAATGATTCGCCGCCGATTACCCGGGTGCAAACACACGCATCTTTGCCAATAGAAATGGAATTTTCTTTTTCCCAAAACTCCCGGCTGAATCCAAGATAAGCTTCATAAGGGATCCTCTTCCCGCCGTCTGTGAGCCTGATTCCCAAATAGCGGCAACGGCTGGCTTTTTTCAAAAATTCGACGATAAATTCCAAGTATTCTTTCCGGTCCGAGGAGCTCGATAAAAATTCCAAAATTCCGGTTTTTAGTCCAAGTATGCGTTCGGCCCGAGCCCTTTCCTCGGCCTCCTTGGTTAATTTTTCGTTGGCGCTTACCAGCTCTTCGGTCCTTTGCCGGACTTCGTCCTCAAGGGCGTCGTGGGAAGTCTTTAGGGCGTCCTCGGCCTTTCTTCTTTGGGTAATATCCAGATCGATTCCGCTCCAGGATAGTATCCTCCCCAGTTCATTTCTAATCGGCGCGCCTTTGCTTAGAATAGTATAATACGCCCCGTTTTTGTCTTTAATCCTGTGCTCGTGGCTCCACTCATTCCCCTTTTCGACGCACTCTTTCCAATCCCGGCTGACGTTTTCCCAATCATCGGGATGAACCATCATTTTCCAGCCGATTTTTTTATATTCCTCTAAAGTCATGCCGATTTTATCCAGATAATTTTGACTTAAATACGTCGACCGGCCCTGGGCGTCGCATTCCCACATCCCGAACGGTATCAATTCTCCTATGGCCTTATAGCGCTTTTCGCTGGCTTTCAAAACTTCCCTCATCTTTTTGTTCTCCGTAATGTCGATAAGGGAGACTATGGTTTTCTTTATTTCCGGGACTCTTTCCACTGTGGCAAAAACATTCCTCAAGCCTCCGGCTTTAGTTTTAAAATGATATTCGTAGAATTTAGGCGCTTTCCCCGGATCCAAAAGCCTTATGCGCCGGTATTCTCCGACCCGCTCCAAGTCTTTTTCATAAATTAATTTATCCCACTCCATTTTCCCTTCAATCTCTTCTTTTTCATAACCGGATAATCCGGCAAACTGGCTATTGGCTAAAACCGCCTTCCCGTTATCGTCAAAAAGAATGGTTGCGGTCCCCGTATTTTCAAAGATCATCCGGTAGCGCCGCTCGGATTCTTTAATTAGTTTTTGCGCTTGATGCGCCACTGACATATCCCGGCAAATTGTTAAAACCGACGAGCTTCCGTCCGGATTATAAAGCGGGGTTTCCACCAAGTCATACTCTTTTCCCGCTCTTTTTAGAAGATTGGACTCAAAACGAAGGGTTTCGCCTTTTAAAACTTTATCCGCTTCGCACCAGGAGCATTTGGATGCCCCGCCGTGAAAATAATCGTAGCATTTTTTTCCGGCAAAATCCTCGCCGAAAATCTTTCGGAAAGCCGGATTTACGTATTCGACTTCAAAACTGGAGCTGGTAATATAAACCCCGTCCGGCATAGTATCCAAAATATTGATCAGCCGGTTCCTTTCGTTTAAGAGCGCTTTCTCTATATTTTTTCGTTCGGAAATGTTTATCATTAATGCCTGCACCGCCGCCTGGTCTTCGTAAAAAATCATCTTTTCCCTTATTTCTACGTCAATATTTTCTCCTTTTAAATTAATAAGTCCGATCTCGGCGAAAGAGGAATTAATATCCGCCCCTAAAAGGCTATTAGTGATACCGGCCATTTTTTTTCTGTCCTCCGCGATAACTAAATCCAGAATATTTTTATTCTCCAGATCGGATTTAGTCCGAGCGCCGAATAATTTAAGGCTGGCTGAATTAAGATAAAGGAAATTGCCGCCGCGATGGACAAAAATAGCTTCCGGCGACATTTCCACCAAAGTGAGATAGCGCTCTTCCGACGCCCGGATAGCCGTTTCCGAATCCTTGATATTTTTGAATAAAAGGCGGTAGGGCTTCATTAAAGAGATTTCCACGATTCCTAAATACAAAAAATAGGCGGACGCGATCATAAGCATATGGCCTAAAAGATTCATAAAGCCGTAAACAGAGGCATACTGGGTAAAGAAAAGCTCGGTTGCGACCATAAGACCGAGTGAAGCGTAAATCATCTGGAGTACCCGGCGGTCGAAGCGCTCCTTTTTCCGCCGCAATAAAATAATCGCGCCGATAAAAAATCCGCAAATTACGAATTCGCTGATTTTTTTAAAAGGGGTAAGGCCGTCGGCGCCGAAAGCCGTCGGAAAATTCTTAAAGTAGAAAATTGACAGAAAAAGCAGAGTAAAAAGCACCAAATAAATTGTGAATATCTTTCCGATTCTTATCTTCTTATTTATGAATAGCGGGGCGGAAAAAAAACTAATACTAACAAGGTAGCGGGCGGAAACCCAAAGCTGGGTGGCCAGGTTGGCGTCGTTAGTAAGAATATTCATGCCTTTATAGGCCAAGAGGTGGAAAGCGTATATTAGGCCGGAAAAAAACAAAGCGACGCCGATAATCAAAAAATAGGCATTATCAATATAACGCCAGGAATTCCAGACTATAAGAAAAATCGCCAATGCCACCACTATGTTTATGATCTCGGCCAAAGAATGGAATAAAAGGTAGCTATAGAGGCTCGTGAAATAGAGCGCGGCCAAAATTACCGTCAGATGGAGCGCGGCCACATATTTTTTTGAAATCGAAATCCGGCTGAACATGCGGTTTATTTTAGAAAAATAGGGATTTTTATCCATCATTAATTATTAGTTAAGATGGATTAATTTCCCATGAAGGCTAATAAAAGCATAATGATTATACAAAAAAAGGCTAAAAAAATCAACGCCTTGCCGGAAAAATAAAACCCCTGTTTCATGCGCATGAAACAGGGGTTTTTCTTTGGTAATTTCCAATTGGCCAGGCCTGGAAGCTGTTTAAGGGATGCTCCTAAATAACGCCTCATCAACGCTTATTATCGTCTTTCTGGCGTATTTGGTCTTCAGATCGGATAAAGATTTAACATGAACTTTTTTTCCGCCGCTTATCACGTAAATCTTTTTGTCCTTAGCTTTTATCAAGGTCCCGTTGGCAAATTTTTTTACGCCGGCGGCTGCCGCGCTTACGGATTTGGCAGTGGGATATCTGTCCAGTTCGCTTTGCGAAACGTTATTGATTTTTTTGCCTTTGTATTTCTTCAGTTCAGCTAAGGAAGCAACTCTCACTTTATTTCCACCCGATATTACATATATCTTTTTATCCGGGCCGCGTAGAAGCGAACCTTCTCCGAACCGTTTTTCTCCTAATACTTGCCCTCCGGTCGAACCGTTAGAGCTTTCTCCGCTTGCGGTCTTAGGTTTAGCTTTTACCGCGGCCGGCAGCCCAGGCACCCTTATTACCGCGAATTCGGTCAGATGGTTAACTGAAACCGAGAATTGGCTCTTAGAAGCGTCGTAGGAAAAATCCGGAATAAGGATCCAGGCGCCTTGGGCCGGGTCAAAGTAGAACACGCCGATATTCGGCTGGTCATCAGGGATGTTTAAGAGAGTAAAATTCAGTTCTAAATTCTTACTAAAGCTGGCAACCGGGCTGTTTCCGCTCATGGCCGAGATATTAAATACCTGGCCGCCAATAAGAAAAGCGCCGGCCGTATCAATCGGAGTATTATTGTCTGACAGCCCGCCCTGGAAGACGGAAAAAATTGTAGTGTTAGCGACCGCGCCGGCCGGAACCTGAATTTCAATTCCAGTTCCGTTAGCGAAATGATAGGCAGCCTCTCCGCTTTGGGAAGGGCTAACGGCCAAAGATACGTTTACGGATTCAACATGAGTCGGGGCAGGAGAGCTATGTCCGCCGCCTCCGCCGCCTCCTCCACTACCGCCAGAAGGAGCTGGGGGAGTTGGCGCGGCAACAGTAATAGTAGCCGTCGCGTTGACCGGAGTAGTTGAAGCTAAGCCTGAAGCGGTAATTGTAACAGTCCCGGCGGCTACGGCAGTGAATAACCCGGAGGCGCTAATTGTTCCAATCCCGTTATCAGATGATGTCCAGGTAAGAGCTGGGCTGGGGAAAAGCGGGTTGCTGAATTGATCAGTCGAGGCAGCAGTGAATTGCTGGGTACCGCCAACATTTAAGCTCGTGGTTCCCGGACTGATAGTCAATACAGTTAATAATGGGCTGGTCGAAGCAACGGTGATATTAGCCGTACCGGTGATAGCCCCGCTGGTGGCAGACACGGTCGTTGTCCCTATACCAACCGCGGTAAATAAGCCGCTGGCATTAATGGTCCCGATCAAAGGATTGGCCGAAGTCCAAGTTAAGGACGGCGCCGGAGTCATCGCGGCTCCATTCTGGTCAAGGGTCGTAGCGTTAAACTGGATGGTGCCGCCAACAATAACTGAAACCGGAGCCGGCGTTAAATTAACTGATGTTAAGACCGGAGGCGCGGCCGTTATAGTAACTGTAACATTTCCGCTAACGCTCCCTGACACAGCCGTGATTACGGCCGTACCTATGCTGACGCCAGTAACCAAACCGGTAGCGCTAACCGTAGCAACGGCCGGGCTAACTGAAGTCCAGGTAAAGGCAGGCTGGGGATTCATGGCTGCACCGGATTGGTCTAATCCATTAGCAGCAAGTTGAGCCGTTGTTCCGATTGCCATTGACGGAGCGGCCGGAGTGACGTTAATCGTAGTTAAGACCGGAACAATCGCCGTAATAGTTACCGTAGTATTGCCGCTCACTCCCCCGGAAGCCGCCGTAATAACCGCGGTACCGGCTGAAACGCCAGTAACCAAGCCGGTAGCGCTAACCGTAGCAACGGCCGGGCTAGCTGAAGTCCAGGTAAAGGCAGGCTGGGGATTCATAGCGGTTCCATTTTGATCTAACCCATTAGCAGTTAGTTGGGAAGTAGCGCCGGTTAGAATCGACGGAGCGGCCGGAGTGATATTTATTGTGGTTAGTACCGGAGCGGCGGCCGCGGTTACAGTTATTGTAACCGTTCCGCTAACCGCAGAAACAGCGTCAGTAGCGGTGATAACAGCGGTACCGGCTGAAACGGCTGTCACCAGTCCATTAACATCTATTGTTGCCACGGCTGTATTAGACGAAGTCCAGGTAAAGGTTGGCTGTGGCACCATGGCCGCGCCGTTTTGATCCAAGGCGCTGGCCGCTAGCTGTGAAGTAGCGCCGGCTATAACCGACGGGGCAATCGGAGTGAAATTAATAGTGGTTATCACCGGAGTGACTGGTGTAGTAGAAACAGTAACAGTCGCCGTACCAGACACAGCGCCCGAGGTAGCGGTGATGACGGCAGTGCCAACAGCCATGGGCATTACTAAACCAGCGGCGTCAACCATGGCAATCATCGGATCAGACGAGGTCCAGGTAAAGGCTGGCTGTGGCACCATGGCCGCGCCGTTTTGATCTAAGGCGTTGGCGGCCAATTGGACGTTAGCTCCGCCGACAGTTATGGCTGGAGTGTTCGGAGTAACATTTATCGTAGTCAAAACTGGAATTACTACAGCCGTTACGGTAATGCTGGCTGTTCCGGAAACCGCGCCGGAAGTAGCGGTAATAATAACCGGCCCGCCGGCACTAACGCCGGTAACCAGTCCAGTAGCATCAACTGAAGCAATAGCAGTATTGGAAGAAGTCCAGGTAATTACGGGTTGCGGGTTCATGGCCGCGCCGTTTTGATCCAAGGCATTGGCAGTTAACTGCTGGGTAGCGGCAGCATTAATCGAAGCGGTCGCCGGGGTAACATTTATACTGGTTAAAACCGGAGTCGGGACTACGGTAGTAACGGTAAAGCTCGCGGTTCCTGAAACTCCGCCGGAAGAGGCGGTGATAGTAACTGATCCGGCCGATACCGCGGTTGCGAGACCGCTGGCATTAACGCTGGCAATGCCCGGATTAGTGGATGACCAGCTTAAAGCCGCGGCAATTGGCGCGCCATTTTGGTCTAGAGCGGCGGCGCTAAATTGCTGGTTTCCTCCGGCCGTGGCCGAAGCAGTGGCCGGGGTAACGTTTATTGCAGTTAAAACCGGGGTAACCGGGGTGGCGGTAACATTAACCGTCGCTGTTCCGGTTATCGCGCCGGAAGAGGCGGTGATAATCGCCGACCCGGAAGTAACTGCTGTCACTAATCCGGCGGCGCTGACCGAGGCAATGCCCGCGTTGGAAGAAGTAAAAGTAAATGCGGGCTGGGCGGCTAGAGCCGTTCCGTTTTGATCTAATCCGGCGGCGGTTAGCTGTACTGTTGAACCGATAATTATTTGCGGGGCGGACGGGGTAACTGAAATGCTGGTCAAAACCGGAATTACCGCGGCCGTAACCGTAATGCTCGCTGTTCCGGAAACCGCGCCGGAAGCGGCGGTGATAATAACCGGACCGCCGGCACTAACGCCGGTAACCAGGCCTCCCGCGCTAACCGTTGCTACGGCCGGATTAGAAGTGGTCCAGGTAATAGCCGGCTGGGGAGACATGGCCGCGCCGTTTTGATCAAGCGCGTTAGCAGTTAACTGTGAGGTTGCGCCGGCTGCAATGGAAGCCGTAGCTGGAGTAACGGCAATACTAGTTAAAGCCGGAGTGACCACAGCCGTTAGAGCCAGATTAACGTTTGTTAAAGCTTGAGCGGCATAAGCCACGGTTTGGGTGGCGGTCACGCCGCTATACGTCGCAGAAATCTGAATTTGGTCGCCGGGTGCGGCGCAGGCCGTTAGGTTAGCCGACTCAATCAAATACATCCCGCCTCCTGAAGTTACGTTAGTAAGCGCCGAAGCGGCGTTAGTCAGGTCAGTTAAAGTCACGGTTATACCGTCAGTAGCTACGCCGTTATAAGTGACTGTGCCGTAAAATGAATTCAGGGAACAGTTTTGCGCGGCTTGGGCCTCTTTAGGCGCCTTGGCTATGGGAAAGGCTAGTTGCGCCGCCACTAAGGCGAAAAGCGTCGCGGCTTGGATAATTTTCTTTAGCTTTCGCATATTTTTTTAGTTTTATTAAATATATAAATTTATTAGCTTTGTAATTATTTCATCCATAAAATAATGAGTATTAGGCATTTCTATTATTTATGGGCGAACACGCCGTCACCAGGATTGATGGTGAAATTATTAATCGGGAAGCCGATAATATGGCTCGAGTATTGCTGGGTGGCGCTGTCAAACTTGGTAATAATATTAGCGCCAATCGAAAGTCCGTACGCTTCGGCCGTAGTAGCGGCCGCGCCATTAAACCCTACGGCATTCCAGCCGGCCGAAAGCGCCGGCGTAATTTGCGGAAAAGGAGTTCCCATAATCGACAGAGTTTTAGCCGCCGCGACGTGGACAAAAAATCCCATTCCGTTAGTAAGTGAAAAATCACCGATCGGCAAACCGACAACATGGCTGGCATACTGCTGGGTAGTTGCGTTCCAGCTAACTACCACGTCAGCTCCGGCTAAGACGCCGAAAGAGTCGGCAGTGTAATTGATTGGCTGGCCGGTTTGGGCATCAACGGGTTGGATCGGCAAAGTAACTAGATTCCAGCCGGGAGCTAACGCCAGCGCGGATGTTGTCTGGTTTATCGTCACCTGGGTATTGGCCGGGCTGGAGGTAGCTGAACCGGCGGCATTATAAGCAACGATTTGGTAGCTAAAATTTCCAGTAGCGGCCGCCGCGTCAGTGAAGCTAGTGGCATTAGCCAAAGCCGTACCGATTTGAGTATAAGCGCCGGGAATACCGCCGGTTATTGCGGCGCGCATAACCTTAAATCCGATTTCATTCGCCGGGTTGCCAAGCGTTGTCGCGCTCGCGGCCGGAGTCGGATCGCTCCAGCTTAAATTGACGCCCGCCCCGTTTGAGGCGGCAGTCAGCCCCGAAGGCGCGAACGGCGCCGCGCTCGCCACGCTGAATTGTATCGGGCGCATCATATCCATTTCTTCGTGCGATAATAAATGGCAGTGCCAAACATATTCCCAGTTAAAATTGGTTAGATTGTTAGCGACCGTTACGGCTGGCGCTTGTCCGGTAATCGGATCAATATTTCTAAACTGCATGGTTGATCCGGCCGGCATAGTCGGGTCTAGAAGCCGGACGCTGTCAGGAACGCCGAATGGCTGTTTCGGCGCCACCGGCCTAAGGGCTATAACCACGTCTTCTAAAGGATTCATCCGAAGCGTATCTTTCCAGCCGAGTTCATTGGCCTCTGGCGGTTTTATCACCCCGACCCAATCCACCCGGTTAATCAATTGCATGTCAAAGAGATGGGTGTGGATGGTGTGGGTGTCGACGCCGTTATGGGTTATTTTCCAAATTTGGGTTCCGTCCCCGGCTACCGGCGACAAAGGAGTTCCCGAATCTTTCAAAAGCTCGGTGGCGGGATCCAAATAACCGTACCAAATCGAAGTCTGGTTCATGCCGTTGGTAAAAGGCATCTCCACGCCGAGGTTAGAAACCATTCTCCCGTAATTAGTCTCCCATTCCTCGATAATGGCTTTAGGCTGAAAAGCGACATTCAAGGGAGCGGCCGCTCCGTCTGGCGTAAAGGTCATTGAAGTATCGGCAATCTTTCCGAAGTTATCAGCGAACGTCTTTCCATAGGCGGTATTATAGGCCGCCTGGGGAATGATGATCGGATCCTGGGAAGCGGCAAAAGCAGCCGGTATAGCGGTATTTAACGAAACCGGGTTAAACGCTTGAGGTGTTCCGGCCGCCACCCGAATCTGCATTACCGTTCTTGTGTTTGGCCCATAGCCGGCCAATGTAGACGGCGCTCCTCCGGTAGATGTTAAATTCGGATTGCCGGTATAATAATCGTAGCGCGGGTCGCCGGCCGGAAGAGCCGCCGGAGCATCGTTATAGAGAATTAAAGTTTTTCCGGCAAAAGCGGAGAAGTCAATAATCACGTCCGCTCGTTCGGCCGGACCGAGCAAGAGGCCATGCTCTTTCACGTTGCCGACCGTTACGCTTTTAGGATCTGTATCCCAACCGATCGGAGTAGCGGGAATATCGACCGGAGCCGGTAAAAATCCGCCTTCAGTTCCAATCTGAATCATCGAAGGTCCGGCGGACGCTGGATCCGGCACGCCTCCTGCCCGGCCGTCCATCGGAGGCCAATAAGCGGGAACAGGGGTACCGGGCGTAGCCGGAATCATTTTTACTTCCGTATTAGTCCGGCCGTCCGCAGCCGTAACCGCTGAATCAGCCACGTATAATTGAAGATTCATATAGCGGTCATTGGCCGCGTTTAAAACCCGGAAGCGGTATGCTTTCGGCTGTAAATTAGCGTAAGGATAGGCCGTGCCGTTAACGACCGGCGTATCCATAAAGGCTTCCATGCCCATAGAATTATTAGGCGTTCCCGGGATTAGCGTCCCGTCAGGAAGCGTAATCGGCTGGTGGGTAATCATATTAAAAGGAGGCCAAATCCAAGGGCCGTAATCCCAGCGTCCAAACGCGTTAACGCCGCCGGGTATATTGGGGTTTTGATTTGGCATATAAACATGAGGCGTCCACAAACTTCCTTTCCCTCCCCATTTAGCCGTGTCCCAAGTGGGATCAGTGGCGGCTAAAGAAACCGGGTCAGGGACAAAAGTTTTGTCCTGGATAATCAAAGGAATCTGGTCCGCCGGAATCGCTCCGGTGGCTGCTAAATTCTTTTCGGCCGCGTCCTGTAGAATATAGCCGGCCGCTTCGCCGGCGTAGACGTTCAGCCGGGTGATGCCGTAGGAGTGGTCATGGTAAAATAAAAGCCGGGCTGATTGCTGGTTGGAATAAAAAAAGGTCATTGATCCCGGGCCCGGATCCGGCATATCAGGAACATTAGTTACGCTCACGCCTTTAGGATAAACGGTATTTTCACCGGCCGGAGTAATCCATTGATGGGGCGTCCCGTCGGAAATCCAGGGGGTCCGTCCGCCGTGCAAGTGCAAAGTAGCGCGGTTTTGCTTGTAGCTTTCGCAAGCCGGCATGCCAGGCATAGGAGCCATCATCGGATCGCAGGAATTCCCGCTAGCGTCTAACGGTCCCTGTCCGGCTCCCATGACAGTCGTATCAACCGGCAAAAAAAGATCGCCGCCGGCGCCGGTCGGAAGCATATTGGTAAATTTAATTCGGACCGGGCGGTCTTTGGTCGCGACAATCGTCGGCCCCATATAATGAATCGGCGCCGGCAAAATTGTATTCTGGCCATTAGCGTCCGTACCTTTATTTAACTGGACATAGCCGCGCAGTTTGGTGGCCGGCAAATCGGAATGCATCTTTTCAGTATATTCTTTTACGGCAATTTCATAATAATCCGATCCCGGATAAGTTACTGTATCTGGATTGGCAACCGAAATATACTGGCCGAGGTTATTGGCGTTAGCCGATCCGAGGCCGGGCAGCGAGTCGACGAACTTGCGCAAAATCGGGCTATTGGCATAGTTTGCCGTATTATAATAGTCCGGAGTCCCGCCGGGGACGGCTTGGGGGACAGCCTGATTTTTGTTTTCGATCGTAGATGATGCTCGGGCGGCGGCCGCGGCTTCCCGGTCAGCCTGGGTCACTTTTCTTGCCCGCCGCTCTTTAACGGCCGTAACGTCGTGGCTGGCATTTAACCCGGCAGCCGCGCCTTGAGTTTGATTTAGAGGAGTAAGCGCCAGGCTAAAAACCGCCGCTAAAATTAAAATGGCCTGCGTTGCGGTCTTCAGCGCTTTTTTAATTTTTCTTTTTAATCTTGCCGCTTTGATTTTCCAAAGAAAAATCTTTGTTTGGAGTTCCATAATTTTTAAATTACTTATAATATTTAAATTCTTATATAAAATATGCCAGCCGTCCGGCGTAATGATAACTGAAGTTTAAAATAAGGAAATGAAATTAGGATTAAAAAATCGTGAAAATTTGATTAAGAAAAATTATTAAAAAAATAAAGCGGCGGCTAGCAAAATATTTTAACGGAACAAAAAAAGACATCTAATAAAGATGTCTTTTTTATATCGTAGGTTTCTGTGCTAACAGGCGCCGATTACACGTAATTTGTATCTTATGAAAATTGCTTTTCAAAAGATCGACCTTCATATTCCTAAACAGTGCGAGCACTAATTTAAGAATTGATATCTCCCTAGAAAGGAGGTGATCCATCCACAGCTTCCGCTACGGATGCCTTGTTACGACTTCGTCCCTATCATCGGTCCCACCTTAGTCCCCGTGAGGGGCCTTCGGGTGTTACCGACTCTCTTGACG